>DASXJI010000098.1:0-3770 GCA_036497495.1 Mycobacterium sp. | reverse complement strand
CCCGCGCTGAGCTTGGGCACGTCGTCACACTCCGACCGCGCGCTCCAGATCCTTGAGTGAGGTTTCCAGGTGACCGAGCAGCCGCTGCAGGTGCGGCACACTTCGCCGGCAACCGACCAGACCAAAGTCGATGTTGTCCGCGTTGTTGACCATGGTGATGTTCAGGGCCTGGCCGTCCAAAGCGATCGAGAGCGGATAGTTGCCGTCGAGCCGGGCGCCGTTCCAGTACATCGGCTGGGTCGGCCCAGGCACGTTCGAGATGACGATGTTGAACGCCGGCGGTGTCGTCGACGCGAAACCCGGCAGCGCGGACAATCCCAGCGGTGCGATGAGCGCCGCGGACAACGCATACGCCTGCAACCGGGGCAATTCGGCGAACACCTTCTTGTTGCCGCGCATCGATGCGCTGATCGTTTCCAGCCGCTTTGCCGGGTCGTCCACGTCGGTGGCCAAGTTGCACAACAGCGCGCCGACCTGGTTGCCGCCACTGTCGGCGTCTGCGTCGGAGCGCATGCTGACCGGCACCATCGCGGTCAGCGGGGTGTCGGGCAACGCATTCTCGTCCTGCAGATAGTGGCGCAACGCGCCGGAGCACATTCCGAGGATGACGTCGTTGAAGCTCACGCCGGCGGCAACCTTGATGCTCTTGAGCCGGTCGATGCCCCACGACTGGGCGGCCACCCGTCGCGCACCGCCGATCGGCACGTTGAACATGGTGCGCGGCGCGGCGAACGGCAACGTCAGCCGCTGCTCCAGCAGCGCGGCGCGAGCCAGCGACCACGTCGAAGGGCCATATGCCGCAATAGATCCCGCAAGTTGCGACAGCCCGGGTCGTTTCGACTTCTCCGATTCGCGCTTGCGACGCGGAAGATCCCAAATGGCCTGCATGTCGGTGTTGTCGGGGTCCGGCGACAGCGTCCGCTGCATAAGCCGCAGCGCCGAGACGCCGTCGATCAACGAGTGATGGAACTTGCTGTAGACGGCGAACCGGCCGTCACTCAACCCCTCGACGAAGTGGGCTTCCCACAGTGGGCGGTGTCGGTCGAGCAGGCCGCTGTGCCACCGCGAGGTCAGCTCGAGCAGCTCGCGGACCCGGCCCGGGGTGGGCAGCGCCGAACGTCGCACGTGATAGTCGATGTCGACGTCATCCGGATCGTCGTAAGTCCACGCGACGTTGGGGATGCCACCGAACGTCCAGGCCGGGTGCTTGCGGAAGGTGGGCTGGAAGTCGCGATTGGCGACCAGCGAGTCGCGGAGGTCTCGGGCGAACTCCGGCCCGGCGCCCTCCGGCGGCTCGAACAGTTGCAGGCCGCCGACGTGCATCGGGTGCTCGCGCGATTCGATCGTCAAGAAAACCGAGTCGAGTGGACTCATCAATTCCATGACCCAATTAAAGCCCTGGCATGTTCCCGGCCCGCCCGATTGGGCGAATTGGTCAGCTGGTGAACAGTCCTCCCCCAGCGGCCCGATGAGCCCTAGAACCGGATCGAGCAGATCCTGTTGGATGCCGGTGAGTTCCAACAGGTTTTGAAGGTCCACGCCCAGCGGCCCTTCGATACCGGTGAATGCGGTGACAAGCAAATGTGGGGCGAATTCGCCATGCTTCCAGCCGCCCGCGGGCGCAGGCCTAACGCCGTGAATCCGGTCAACCGTTCTGCACTCCGCGCGGTGGCCTGTTCGTCGTCGGCCCAATTTGCGAAGAGATCGGACATTGACCGCGGGAGTAGTTCTAAGCTCAGAAGATGCGCGATCGCGAGACGATCGACTCCGAATTAAGGCGCGTGGCGGCCGAGCTGCGCTCCATCCGCGAGCGCGGCGGACGGCCGTCCAGCCGCCAACTCGACGCGCTTCTCGACGAGCGCCTGGGCCATCCCACGGATACGTTGTGTGACCTCGCAATTCTTGATGAAATCTGTTTGCCCGCTGACGAAGCCGACAATCGCCCGCCTCCCAGACGGCGGAGTCCGCTGCTGCGCTTGGCGCTGCGCGCGGCGATCCCGCTGTCCCTGATCACCATCGCCGCCGTCGTCGCCGTGATGTTCGCCCACCACCGCCACCCCACGCCCCAGCCGACGGCAACCCCGCTGTCCGATGTGCAAGCCAGCCCGGCGGCTCAGGCGCCGGCGCCATTCATTCCGCCGCCTAAGCCCGTTTCGCCAACCGACATCGCGGAGAAGGCGTTGATCGACACGCTGCAACGCGAAGGCATGCCGGTTCCCAGCCACGACTACGTCACTACCCAGGGCCACGCGGTGTGCGATTTCCTAGGGCGACAACCCAACGTCGCCGACGCGGCGCACTTCGTGCAGCAGTCGACGGTTTGGGATGCCGCTCAAAGCACCGATTTCGTCACCGCTGCCGTCATCACCTACTGCCCGCAGTTCGAATCGACAGCCTCGGACCAGATGCAGCAGACCTACCAGAAGTCGCTGACCAACCTGCAGACCATCGAAGGTGATCTGCAAGGCATCAACAACAACCTGCAAGACATCCGGGACGGTCTGCACGGCGGTAGCTGACGGGCACACTCCCGAGACCTACGCTTAGTGCCATGAGGCAAATCATGTTTCGCGCCGTTCTGCTGCTGGCATGGTGGGCGATCGGACTACTGATAGCCGCGTGGGTTATTCCCGGAGTTTCGTTGTCGATGTCGGGGTTCATCGTCGCCGTAGTGGTGTTCTCGGTAGGACAAGCGGCGCTGTCTTTGTTGTGCTTGAAGTTGCCCCATGGATATGCGTCGCTGCTCCTTGGGGGCACCGGCCTGGCATTGACCGTTTTCGCGTTAACCCTCGCCACAGCGGTAACGCACGGGCTCACCGTTCGCGGCATGGCGTCCTGGGTGGCCACGACGCTCGTGGTGTGGCTGGTGACAACGATCGGGGCCATTTCACTGCCCGCGCTGTTAGGCCGCCAAGACGCCGGCCCGGCCTGACCAAGCCGACGCGCTGTCGGCCCGCGCAGAAATCGGCATTTCGGTGAGTGCGCTGGGTGAGTAGCATTTGTTTATCTCGTCCGACGAGGGAGGGAGACGTGATGGGCGACACTCATCACGATCCGACGGATCATTCTCGGACCACGCAACCGCACGCTGGTATCACCATGAAGGACAACTTCTTCTGGCCGGGGTTGATCCTGCTGGCCGTGTCGGCATTCGGGATGATCTGCACGGCGGCAGCCGCCGCCTACCGCCGTTACGAATGGCTCACCACCACGGTGCTCATCGCCGTGCTTGGGGCCGTCGCCGGCGCGTTATGGATCGTCGTGGAGAACCGCCGGGTGACCCGCATCGAGGAGCAGTGGCACGCCGGGCACCCCGACGCTCAGTTGCGCTAGCTAGCTGATGGCCCACGAATCCCGCGTCGTTGGCGCACGTTTTGGCCCGGCTTACCGTCGTGTTGCCGACGCACTGGACAACCTGGGCTGGCTGCCGAATTTTCTGCTGCGGGTCACCGTTGGGTTCATGTTCTTCAGCGGCGCGGTGGACAAACTCGATGATCTAGGGAAATTCACAGCGATGTTTGCCCGTCTGGGCATTCCAGCTGCACAGGTGCTCGCCCCGGTCACCGCTGTGGTGGAACTTGTTGGTGGCGCGGCGCTGATGCTGGGCCTCGGCACCCGGCTGGTCTCTCTGATACTGGCGGGGGACATGCTCGGCGCGTTGATCACCGACATCGGCCCGAATCTGGCGGAGAAGTATCCGGCTCTGTGGGACTTCCTCAGCAACTTGTTCTACGCACCGGAGTGGCTGCTGGTAGGGCTGCTGCTGTGGT
>DASXJI010000097.1:0-2185 GCA_036497495.1 Mycobacterium sp. | reverse complement strand
TACGGTGGTCTCTTGCCTGCACCGGCACGCTTCCCTTGATTCGATGCGCGAAGTCGAAACCGTTCAGCCCCTCGCATCCCTGCCGACCTTCGACAGGACATTCAATGGTACCCCACCAGTAACAGCCCACCACGGGATTTTAATCCCGCTCGGGCGTATTTCCGCAGCTCATTCCTGAAGGAGCGGGGACGGTCAAGGACCACGGCTGGTTGTTTTTTCGCTTGTTTGCGAGCTTCCTGATCCTGGTTGGCACGTCGAAATAGGCGTCGGGGGTCAAGGCTCGGGCGGAGCCCGACCGCGTGGCGGCCTCAGGGCCTTGACGGCGACGCCGTTCGGCGCACGCTGTTCAGGACAGGAAAATCGAAAAGGCTTGTGGCTGCTTTCGGCTTTGCGGAACAAGGGGGGTCGGTGTCGTCTTCAAGGCCGGTTTCCCGGCGTGGGGCAGGCGAGTGCTGCTGGGTCATTCCTTCGCCGCGCGTTAGCGGCTTGAAGCGGTTCGCAGGGGACGGTCGGACGGGGTCAATCAGAGGGAACGGCCACGCCGGTGTCGGGGGTCATGAGCTGCACGACCCGCGCCGACCGTGAACTGGGGGTAGCGCTCACGCCGCGCGGGGTGAGCGGTGCAGAGCCCGGACATGGTGATCGCGCAGCCCGTAGAAGACCAGCTCGAGTTGTCGTCGGGCCGCGGCGACTGCACCGATATTGCGGTTGCCGCGGCGATGCGCCACCTTGTCTCGGATCGCGCCGATGCGACTGGTCGCCGGCAGGATTTTCACCGATTCGATCGCCGCCCACCGCACCAGACGCGAGCCCTGCTTGGTGATGTGCCCGCGGTGAACGGTGGTATCGGACTCGTGATGTCGCGGCGTCAGCCCTGCCCAACACGTCAACTTGGCCGGGCCGTCGAAACGATGCACATCACCGATCTCGGCGACGAACACCGCCGCCAACACCGGCCCGATCCCCGGGATCTGCTGAATTGCGGTGTAGCCGGGATCGCGCGCCAGCCGGCGTCGGGCCAGCCCGGCGAACAGGTCGATTTCGGCGTCGAATGCTTCGATGAACCGGCGCAGCGACGCGATCCGCGCCATGTACGGTGCGGGCATCGTGACCGTGTCCAGCAGCAGGGTTCCTTCGACGCCGAACAGGTCGGTCATCGGCACCCAGACCCCACCCTTGGCCAGCACGGCGTGCACCTCGGCCTTGCATCGGGATCGCATCGCGACCAGTTTGGCCCTGTGCCGCACCAGCTCTCGCAGCTCCCGGGTTTCCGGTGGCGCGATCCAGGCATGCGGCAGGCGCCCCATCCGCAACAGATCCGCCAGATCCGACGCGTCGCGTTGATCATTTTTGACCCGCCGGTACGAGAATGCCTTGACTCCGAGCGGATGCGCCAGGTGCACCGACGCGCCGAGCTCGGCCAACGCATCGACGGCCCAGTACCACCCGTAGGTGGCCTCGAGCACCACCTCCGGCGCTTCGCCAGCTCGCGACATCACATCGGCCAGCCGGTCACGGGTGTTGACGATCCGCACCGTCTCCAGGTGCTCGCCAGTCTCGGTCATCCGCACCAGCACCGAACGGCGCCGATGCAGATCCATGCCGACAAACTGCTGACCCTCGTAGAATTCGTTCACAGGGGCCTCCTTCGTCGTGGAACAACGTGAACACCTCGAGCATGGGCGCTCGAGACCGGACACGAGGAGCGGAGGCCCCGCTCCTTCATGACATCAGGCGCGATTTTTATCGGCCCAGCGCCATATCGGCCTCGGTCAACAACGCCAAGACCCGATCAGCCGGAACAACCTGGACAACGGCTGAGGGGTTCTCGGTTCGGGAGATCGCCCGCGAGTTGGGGTTGTCGCGGATGAAGGTGCACCGGATCTTGACGGCATCACCTGCCCCGCGGCTTGCATCGCACGAATCCGCTGCTCCACCAGCACATCATCACACCAACACACGCGGGTGGTCGCTCGGCGCGCCGCCTACACGACCCGCCAGCATTCCCCTTGCCTAAGCGGTTGGTGCGACTTCGTAGAAGACAGTGTGTACTTCGATCATGTGCTCCGCACCGAACTGGCGGGCAGGCGTCTCGTCTGCAAACTCCACCTCGACGGTCTGGACGGGCATTAGCCTGACGCTTTTGATCGGCCTTTCAACCCGCCACCGAAGTCCTTGCCAATCG
>DASXJI010000096.1:0-8018 GCA_036497495.1 Mycobacterium sp. | reverse complement strand
CGCCGACGACGTTGCTGATTCCGGGAACGCGGTCGATCGCACACCTCGAGGAGAACCTCGGCGCGGGCGACGTGACTTTGGACGCCGACGCGATCGGCCGGCTCGACGCCGTCACAGCGCCGGGATCCAGCGCCATGCCGGACGGCATCGAGGGGTTCCTCGAACAGGATTAGTGGTCAGCCGATCGCGGCGCCGACCAGATGGCCGATCAGGTAGGTGATCGCCAGAGCCAGCCCCCCGCCGATGAAATTACGCAGTGCCGCACGGTGTTTCGGCGCCCCACCAAGTCTGGCCGAGACCGCCCCGGTGATCACCAAAGCTAACAGCACCGCCGCGACGGTGACCGGGATCCGCAGTCCGACCGGTGCGACCAGGATGGCGATCAGCGGCAGCAACGCGCCCAGGCTGAACGACAAGGCCGACGACAGCGCGGCCTGCCACGGGTTGGTCAGCTCCGAAGGATCGAAGCCGAGTTCGACCTCGGCGTGGGCGACCATCGGATCGTGGTCGGTGAGTTCCTCGGCGGCGGTGCGCGCGGTCGCCGCCGACAGCCCCTTGCCCTCGAGCAAGGCGGCGAGTTCGTCCAGCTCTGCGCTGGGGTCGGTGCGAAGCTCGTGCCATTCCTGCTGCAGCAGGGCCTGTTCGGTGTCGCGCTGCGCGCTGACCGAGACGTATTCACCGAGTGCCATCGACACCGCGCCGGCGGCCAACCCGGCGATTCCGGCGGTCATGATCGGGCCGCGCGCCGCGGTCGCCGCGGCGACTCCGACGACGATGCCCGCCGTCGAGACAATCCCGTCATTGGCGCCCAGAACCCCCGCGCGAAGCCAATTCAGGCGTGCCGAGACCGAACCCAGATGGGGCTCATGCGGATGGGACACGGGCAAAGACTAGACAACCTCAGCGGGTACCGTCGCCGTATGGGCAGCAGCGAATCGGTCCGGCCACCGTGGTGGCTCAAACCGGCCAACCAGGCCGCTGCGCGGTCTTTCGACTGGACGGAATTCAATAACCTTGAGCGACAATCCCTTTCACGCTGATGAATGGAAGCCGGTCGACGGATTCGGCGACCTGACCGATATCACCTATCACCGGCACGTCGCGGGCGCGACCGTGCGGGTGGCATTCAACCGCCCCGAGGTGCGCAACGCGTTTCGCCCGCACACCGTCGACGAGCTCTACCGCGCCCTCGACCACGCCCGGATGTCGCCCGACGTCGGGGTGGTGCTGCTGACCGGAAACGGGCCGTCGCCGAAGGACGGCGGTTGGGCGTTCTGCTCCGGCGGCGATCAGCGCATCCGCGGCCGCAGCGGCTACCAGTACGCAAGCGGAGACACCGGCGACACTGTTGATGCCGCGAGGGCCGGAAGGCTGCACATCCTCGAGGTGCAGCGGCTGATCCGCTTCATGCCCAAGGTGGTGATCTGCGTGGTCAACGGCTGGGCCGCGGGCGGTGGGCACAGCCTGCACGTGGTGTGCGACCTGACCCTGGCCAGCCGCGAGCACGCCCGGTTCAAGCAGACCGACGCCGACGTCGGCAGCTTCGACGGCGGCTACGGCAGCGCGTACCTGGCTCGACAGGTCGGCCAGAAGTTCGCCCGCGAGGTCTTCTTTCTCGGCCGGCCCTACACCGCCGAGCAGATGCACCACATGGGCGCGGTCAACGCCGTCGTCGACCACGCCGAGCTGGAGTCGGAGGCCATTCAGTGGGCCGCCGAAATAAACGCGAAATCGCCTCAGGCGCAACGGATGCTGAAGTACGCGTTCAATCTGCCCGACGACGGGCTGGTGGGACAACAGCTGTTTGCCGGTGAGGCCACCCGGCTGGCATACATGACCGACGAGGCCGTAGAAGGCCGCGACGCGTTCCTGGAGAAACGGCCGCCGGATTGGAGCGCGTTCCCGCGCTACTTCTAGCCTCACCGCGTCCGAGCGTGACGCCAGCGTCACGTTCGAACCCCGTTGCCGCCTAGACTTCCGACCTGTGAGTTGGAACCCGCTTCGACTACTAGCCGAGCAGGTCACGCTGGCCAGCATGCGTCCGCCGATGATCCCACGTCTGCTGCCTCGGTCGGGCGCCCCCAAGATCGACCTCGCCGGCAAGCGCGTCTTGCTCACCGGGGCCTCGTCCGGCATCGGCGAATGCGCCGCCGAACAATTCGCCCGCCACGGCGCCACCGTGGTCGCGGTGGCCCGCCGCCAGGATCTGCTCGACGAGCTGGTCGGCCGCATCACCGCAAGCGGCGGCAATGCGACGGCGATCTCCTGCGACCTGTCCGATCTGGACGCCGTCGACGCGGTGGTCGCCGAGGTCGAGCAGCGTCTCGGCGGGGTGGACATCTTGATCAACAACGCTGGGCGGTCCATCCGCCGCCCGCTGGCCGAGTCGCTGGAACGCTGGCACGACGTCGACCGGACCATGGTGCTCAACTACTACTCCCCGCTGCGGCTGATCCGCGGCATCGCCCCCGGGATGCTGCAGCGCCGCGACGGGCACATCATCAACGTGGCGACTTGGGGCGTGTTCAGTGAGCCGTCGCCGTTGTTCGCCGTCTACAACGCATCGAAGGCCGCGCTGTCGGCGGTCAGCCGCGTGATCGAAACCGAATGGGCGACAAAGGGTGTGCACTCGACCACGCTGTATTACCCGCTGGTGGCCACCCCGATGATCGCACCGACCAAGGAGTACCAGGGGTTGCCGGCGCTGACCGCCGAGGAGGCCGCGGGCTGGATGATCACCGCGGCGCGCACCCGCCCGGTCCGGATCGCACCGCGGATGGCGCTGGCCGCGCAGGCGATCGACACCGTCGTTCCGGGGCTGGCGACCACGATGATCAGGCGGCAGCGACTCCAACCGAACAACCCGGCGTGATAGACACGACGGCATGGAGATTCTCGCCAGCCGGATGCTGCTTCGGCCGGTGGACTACCAGCGGTCGCTGAGCTTCTACCGCGATCAGCTCGGTTTGGCGATCTTCCGCGACTACGGCGCGGGGACGGTGTTCTACGCCGGCCAGTCGCTGATCGAGTTGGCCGACCATGGCGCACCGGAAGACTCAGCCGGACCTTTCCCTGGCGCGCTGTGGCTTCAGGTGCGCGATGTGGTCGCGACGCAGACCGAGCTGGAAAGTAGAGGCGTCACGATCGCGCGCGAGGCCCGTCAGGAACCTTGGGGTCTGCACGAAATGCATGTGGTCGATCCCGACGGGGTTCTGCTGATCTTCGTCCAGATTCCACCCGAGCACCCACTGCGGCGCGACACCCGCGGCTAAGGTGACGAGCTCCGAGGTTAACCCCAGACGAACATCTGACGACGGGCAGCGATATACCTTGGATTACCGCATCCGATCTTTCGACAACGGCACCCGCCTACCCCCAGAATTAGGCCCGTGAACCTTCAGCTGTTCCTCTTGATCATCGTCGTGATCACCGCCCTTGCATTCGATTTCACGAATGGGTTCCACGACACCGGCAATGCGATGGCCACCTCCATCGCCAGTGGCGCGCTCAAGCCGAAGCAGGCGGTATCGCTTTCGGCGGTGCTGAACCTCGCGGGAGCATTCCTGTCCACCGCGGTCGCGGCGACCATCGCCAAGGACCTTGTCAACGGGCACCTGGTGACGCTGCAGCTGGTGTTCGCCGGGCTGGTCGGTGGCATCGTCTGGAACTTGCTGACCTGGTTGCTGGGTATCCCGTCGAGTTCCTCGCACGCCCTGGTCGGCGGCATCGTCGGCGCGATGATCGCCGCAGTCGGCGGGCACGGGGTGATCTGGACCGGCGTGGTGTCCCGCGTGCTGATCCCGGCGCTGGTGTCGGTCTTCGTGGCCGGGGTCGTTGGAGCGGTTGGCACCTGGCTGGTCTACCGGATCGACCGTGGCGTTCCCGAAGAACGCAGCGAAGCCGCCTTCCGCCGCGGCCAGATCTTCTCGGCCTCACTCGTCTCGCTGGCTCACGGAACCAACGACGCGCAGAAGACGATGGGCGTGATCTTCCTGGCGCTGATCTCGTACGGCGCGGTCAGCCGGACCGAAACCCTGCCGCCATTCTGGGTCATCCTGGCCTGCGCATGCGCGATGGCACTGGGCACCTACACCGGCGGGTGGCGGATCATCCGCACCATGGGCAAGGGCCTCGTGGAGATCAAGTCGCCGCAAGGCATGGCCGCGGAATCTTCGTCGGCGGTCATCATTCTGCTGTCGGCTCAGTTCGGGTACGCGCTGTCCACCACTCAGGTGGTGACCGGATCCGTACTCGGTAGCGGCGTGGGCAAGCCCGGCGCGGAGGTGCGCTGGGGAGTGGCCGGCCGGATGGCCGCCGCCTGGTTGATCACCCTGCCGTGCGCCGGCCTGGTCGGCGCCTTCACCTACTTCGTGGTGCACGGGATTGGCGGCTTCGCCGGCTCGATCGTCGGCTTTGGGCTGCTGGTGGCAACGGCCACGGTGATCTACCTGCAATCGCGCAAGACCAAGGTGGACCACAACAACGTCAACGCCGAGTGGAAGGGTGACCTGACCGCCGGGCTCGACGAAGACGGCAAGCCAGGCCTCGCCGGCTCCCCCTTCAGCAACGGAGACGTTTCCGCTGCTGCGCCCCACACCCCCGAGGGAAAGAAAGCGGGCATGCCATGAGCCACTGGTTCAACTACCAGGCTTCGTTGAAGATCCTGTTCTTCGGTCTGCTCCTCGGTAGCGGGCTGCCGGCGTTGTTCGCGCTCGCGGTACGGGCGGGCTCGGCTGGTGCCGGTGTCCAAGGTTCCGACGGCGCTGCCGTGGCCCACAAGAACCCGGCGCTGACCGCTGTCAGCTACGCGTTGTACGCATTGACGCTGGCAGCGGTCGTCGTCGGCGTGCTGTATGTCGCGCGCGAGTTCATTGGCACGCACACCGGTCTGTACATTCTCGGAGCCAAGCCCGCGTAAAGTCAGGATTTCATCTCTTTTGGGGCTTACCGACCGTCCAGCGGGGGAAGTGGACTCATTGTGAACCGATTCCTGAATTCGGTAGTCGCCTGGCTGCGCGCCGGATACCCGGAAGGCATTCCGCCGACTGACTACTTCCCCGTGCTCGCCTTGTTGTCTCGCCGGCTGAGCAACGACGAGGTCAAGACGGTGGCTCACGAGCTGCTGCAGCGAGGCGACTTCGACCACGTCGACATCGGCGTGCTGATCACCCAACTCACCGACGAGTTGCCCGCTCCGGAGGACGTCGAGCGGGTGCGGGAGCGGCTGGTCGCCAAGGGCTGGCCATTGGACGACGCCCGCGACGGCGAGGAGACCGGATAGCCGTCCTGCGCGCATTCGCCGCGGCGCAGGGCTCCCCGGCGGGCCCATTGCTGGCCGAGCTCGACCACGTGCTGAACGGCCGGGCATCCGCGCTGGTGCCGGTCGGTGCCGATGAATCCGCATTGGCCGCGCTGCGGGTTGGCGAGGAGATCGACGACGACATCGCCCTGGTCGTGACAACGTCAGGCACCACGGGTACCCCGAAAGGCGCGCTGCTGACCGCCGCCGCGCTGACCGCCAGCGCCGACGCCACGCATGACCGGCTGGGCGGGCCGGGCCGATGGCTGCTGGCGTTGCCGTCGTATCACATCGCCGGCATCCAGGTGCTGGTGCGCAGCCTGCTGGCCGGCACCGTCCCGGTCGAGCTGGACGTCTCGACCGGCTTCGACATAACCCGATTGCCTTCTGCCGTAGACGAACTCGGCTCTGGGCGACGCTACACCGCGCTGGTCGCCACGCAGCTGGCCAAGGCGCTGGACGACCCGGGCGCCACTGCCGCGCTGGCCGGCCTCGACGCCGTGCTGATCGGCGGTGGCCCAGCCCCACGACCGGTCCTCGACGCCGCCGCAAGCGCCGGCGTCAATGTGGTCCGCACTTACGGCATGAGCGAGAGCGCCGGTGGCTGCGTCTACGACGGCGTCCCACTCGACGGTGTCAGGGTGCGACTGGATGCCGACGGCCGGATCGTGCTCGGCGGCCTGACGCTGGCCAAGGGCTATCGCAATGCGCCCGACCCCGACCCGTTCGCCGAGCCGGGCTGGTTCCGCACCGACGACATTGGCGTCGTTGACGATTCGGGCCTGCTCAGCGTGCTCGGTCGAGTCGACGACGCGATCAGCACCGGTGGGTTGACGGTGATGCCGCAGCCGGTCGAGACGGCGTTGCGGACCCATCCCGCAGTAGCCGACTGCGCGGTGTTCGGACTGGCCGACGAACGCCTCGGCCAGCGGGTGGCCGCCGCCATCGTGGTGGCCGATGGTTGCGCCGCACCCTCACTCGACGCGCTGCGTGCGCACGTGATGCGGACCCTGGACCGCGCCGCCGCGCCGCGCGAGATGCACATCGTCGACGCGCTGCCGATGCGCGGCATCGGCAAGGTGGACCGGTCGGCGCTAGTCCGGTCAGCCGGAAACAGCTTGTCCTAGCGACACTTATGCGCGTAGCTGCTCACACCTGATGACATAATGCCCTGATGAACCGGCCCGACGTCATCGAGTGTTCGATATCGGTCGGTCTTATAAGCAACGGACGAGAAGATGCATCGCCACATCATTGTCAGCGGTGACGATGCGCTGGCGACCACAATCGCCGACGAGCTGAAACACGCGGGCGCGACGGTGTACCGGATGGCGGCCGGGGAGGCATCCGAGGCGGGCGTCGCCCGCGAGCTAACCCTGGCCGACGTCTCGCATGCGCTTGCGGTGGTCTGCGCCGGTGACGACGATGCGGTAAATCTCGAAATCGCTTTGCTGGCAAGGAAGGCCAACCCGAATCTGCGCGTGGTGTCGCGGGTGGCCAACGACGTGCTGCGCGAAGCGGTCAATAACGACAACGGCCCCGGGGCCATCCTCGACGTCGCCGATCTCGCCGCTCCGGCGGTGGTCGAAGCCTGCCTGTCCCAGACCACCCATGATTTCGATGCCGCCGGAATGAACTTTGTCGTCGCGGGCAAAACAGCGTCGCGCGAAGCGACGCTGCGTGAACTCTACGGCGACCTGCCGCCCGTGGCGGTCATCCACGGTGACGACTCACCCACCCCCGGTGAGCTGGAGATATGTCCTGGGCGCGATCAGCGGGTGCATGCCGGTGACTGGACCGTGATGATCGGTACCGCCGACGAACTCGCAGCCCAGGGCATCAAGGTCCCCCGCTCGACGCGGGCGCGCTCCCGGCGGCCACTGCTGCGTCGCGTGGTCGACGCAGTCCGCGGCGTGGTCATCGACGTCAACCCGACGTTTTATCCGGTCGTCGCCGCGACGTTCGTCGTGCTGATCAGCGCGACGATTACCTTGCGGTTCGGGTATCGCCCCCCGCCCAAGATGGGCTGGGTCGACGCGTTCTACTTCACAGTCGAAACGATGACCACGACCGGCTACGGCGACTTCAGCTTCGTGAACCAGCCCACCTGGCTGCGAACGTTCTCCACACTGCTGATGTTCAGTGGCGTGACCACGACCGCGTTGTTGGTCTCATTCGTCGCCGACGTATTGCTTTCGCGCCGTTTCGTGTTCGCGTCGGCGCGCCCCCGGGTGGGGCATCTGCGCAACCACATCGTGGTCGTCGGGCTCAGCGGGCTCGGCATGCGGGTGGTCAGCGACCTGACCGTGGCGGGGTACGACGTCGCGGTGATCGAGCGCAACGAGGACAACCGCTTCCTGTCGGCGGTGCGCGATCTCGACGTACCGGTCATCTTCGGCGATGCCACCTTGCGCCAGACTCTGCAGGCCGCGCGGGTGGATCGTGCCCGGGCGGTGGCGGTGCTGACCCGCGATGACATCATCAATATCGAGACCGGCATCGTGCTGACCGAAATGCTGGGCCGCAAGACTGCGACCCGACTGCACTGGACCGATATCCCGCTGGTGCTACGGGTGTACGACCGCGCGTTGGGCTTCGCGGTGGCGCAGCGGTTCGGCTTTGAGAACGTACGCTCCACCGTCGAGCTGGCAGCACCGTGGTTCATCGGCGCGGCGATCGGCCTGCAGGTGCTGGGCACGTTCTCGGTGGGCCAGAGCTC
>DASXJI010000095.1:0-4443 GCA_036497495.1 Mycobacterium sp. | reverse complement strand
CCGGTGCCGGGCGACGTTTCCGCCGATGCCTGGGTGGTGGCCGACCTGGACAGCGGTGCCATCGTCGCCGCCCGCGACCCACACGGCCGTCATCGCCCGGCCAGTGTCATCAAGGTGCTCGTCGCGATGGCATCGCTGCGCGAGCTCAACCTCAACAAGACCGTCGACGGCACGCCTGACGATGCCGCCGCGGAGGGCACCCGGGTCGGCGTTGCCCCGGGTGGCACCTACACCGTCAACCAGTTGCTGCACGGGTTGCTGATGCACTCCGGCAACGACGCCGCACACTCGCTGGCGATGCAACTGGGCGGCATACCGGCGGCGCTGGACAAAGTCAACGCGCTGGCCGCCAAACTCGGCGGCCGCGACACCCGCGCTGTCACGCCATCGGGGCTCGATGGGCCCGGCATGAGCACGTCGGCGTACGACATCGGGTTGTTCTACCGATACGCCTGGGAGAACTCGACTTTCGCCGACATCGTGCACACGCAGAAGTTCGACTTCCCCGGACACGCCGACAGCCCGGGCTACGAGCTGGAAAACGACAACCAGCTGCTCTACCACTACCCAGGCGCGCTCGGCGGCAAGACCGGCTACACCGACGACGCCGGACAGACGTTTGTCGGGGCCGCGAACCGGGACGGGCGCCGGCTGATGGCGGTGTTGCTGCACGGCACCCGTCAGCCGATCGCGCCATGGCAGCAAGCGGCTCATTTGCTGGATTACGGTTTTGCCACCGCGCCGGGAACTCGGGTGGGAACGCTGATCGAACCCGATCCGTCGCTAACCGCCCCGAACCCTGCGGCGACCGGCGACAACGCCGCCGGGCCCGCCGCCAATGCCGCCGCGCTGATACCCGCCGCCGACGCTTTGCCGGTTAGGGTCGGTGTCGCGGTCATCGGTACGGTCGTCGTGTTCGGCTTGATTATGGTGGCCCGCTCGACGAACCGCCGGCCGCAGCACTAGGCGGCGACCACGGTCCGGGCGGCCACCCGGAGGGGAGATTGTGGGCCGCATCGGCGAGTCTCTGCGAACACGACGGCGATTGCTGATTGCCGTCACTGCCGCGACCCTGGGCATCATCTGCGGCTACGACTTGTCGAACATCGCCGGTGCACTGCTGTTCATCACCAACGATTTCAACTTGACCGTCCGCAAGCAGGAATTGCTGACCACGATCGTGGTGATCGGGGAGATCTGCGGTGCGCTGAGCGGCGGATTCCTGGCCAACGCGATCGGACGCAAGCGCTCGATGATGTTGGTCGCGGGCGGCTATGCGGTGTTCTCGCTGCTGGGCGCCGCGGCTGTGTCGATGCCGTGGCTGATGGCGGCGCGCATGTTGCTCGGTATGACCATCGGCTTGTCCGCCACCGTGACTCCGGTGTTCATCGCCGAAGCGGCGCCGGCCCGACTGCGCGGTTCGCTGCTGGTCACCTACCAGGTGGCGACCATTCTGGGGATCATCGCGGGTTATATGTCCGCTTTCATGCTGGCGGATTCGGGCAGCTGGCGATGGATGCTCGGCCTGGCATCAGTCCCGGCTCTGCTGGTTCTGCCGCTGTTGGCCTCTACACCCGATACCGCACGGTGGTACCTGTTCAAGAATCGAGTCGACGATGCCCGCCGTTCGCTGCTGCGGATCGAACCGAACAGCGACGTCGAGAAGGAACTCGCCGAGATCGCCGACGCCATGCGCGAAGAACGGGGCGGGTCGATCCTCGAGATGCTTCGCCTCCCGTACCTTCGCGCCACGTTGTTCGTCGTCGGGCTCGGTTTCTTCGCCGAGCTGAGCGGCATCAACGGCATCATCTACTACAGCCCGCTGCTGTTCCAGGCCATGGGATTTCAAGGCAACTTTGCCCTGCTCGTGCTCCCTGCGCTGATACAGCTGGCCTCGCTGGTCGCGGTTCTGACCTCGTTGGTCCTCGTGGACCGGATCGGACGCCGTCCCATCCTGTTGTGCGGCATCGCAACGATGATTCTCGGCGACGGGGTGCTGATCGCCGTGTTCGCGGCGAAATCCAGTGCGGTCTCGGGATTCGGATACGCCGGGCTGTTGATGTTCACCATGGGCTTCACCTTCGGGTTCGGCGCCTTGGTCTGGGTCTACGCCGGGGAGAGTTTCCCGGCACACCTGCGGTCACTGGGCTCCAGCGCGATGCTCACCGCTAACCTGACGGCCAACGCGCTGATCGAGTCCGTCTTTCTGACGATGCTCAATACGTTGGGCGGCGCAGGGATGTTCACCGTGTTCGCGCTGTTGGCGAGCGCAGGATTCGTCATGGTCTACCGGTTCGCCCCGGAAACCAAAGGACGACAACTCGAAGACATCCGCCACTTCTGGGAGAACAACGGCCGCTGGCCTGACGAAACGACCACTGCGGCAACGGATGTAGCGGCATGCCGCTGATCGCCGCGGGCACCGTCGTACTCGAGCAGGGCGTCTGCGGCCCAGGCTGGGTTGAAACCTCAGGCGACCAGATCGTGGGCTGTGGTGCGGGCGCGCCGCCGCATCCCGCCGATGTCGACCTGCCCGATGCGGTGATCGTCCCCGGCTTCGTCGACATCCACGTCCACGGCGGTGGCGGCGCGACGTACACCGGCGGCGACGCCGCACAGATTCAGCGGGCGGCCGGCTTTCACCGCGAGCATGGTACGACCACCACGCTGGCGAGCCTGGTCACCGCGTCGTCGGCGGATCTGCTTGCCGCCGTGCGGGTGCTCGCCGAGTCGACCCGCGAGGGCATCGTCGCCGGTATCCACCTGGAGGGGCCGTGGCTGAGCGCGGTGCACTGCGGAGCGCACGACCCCACGCAGCTGCGTGACCCGACGCCGGCGGAGATCGACGGGTTGCTGGCCGCGGGCGATGGCGCAATCCGGATGGTCACTCTGGCACCCGAGCGACCCGGCAGCGACGACGCGATCTCCCGCCTGGTTGGCGCCGGAGTGGTTGTCGCCCTTGGGCATACCGATGCATGGTACGAGCAGACCCGCCACGCTATCGAGCTGGGGGCTTCGGTTGGCACACACCTGTTCAACGCGATGCGGCCAGTGCATCACCGCGAACCGGGGCCGGCGCTCGCGCTGCTGCAGGATCCGCGGGTGACTGTCGAACTGATCGCGGACGGTGTTCATGTCCATCCCGCGGTGGTGAACGCGACGATCGAGGCGGCCGGGGCCGACCGGGTCGCGTTGGTGACCGACGCGACGGCCGCGGCGGGAGTCGGCGACGGCGAATTTCAGCTCGGCACGGTGGCGGTCGACGTTGTCCAGGGGGTGGCCCGCGTGCGCGGCATCTCGACCATCGCGGGCAGCACCGCCACGATGGATCAGCTCTTCGGCGCGATCGCCGGCCACGGCTCCGACCGGGACACCGCACTGACCGCCGCGGTGCGCATGACGTCCACGACCCCGGCTCGGACACTCGGCATCGAAGGCGCCGGAAGTCTGCGCGTCGGCGCAGAGGCCAGTCTTGTTGCGCTGGAATCGAATTATCGCGTCAGCGCCGTCATGGCACGCGGCCGCTGGGTAGCCGGCCGATAAGGTTTGCTACCGTCGAGCGAGTCAGCAACGGACGCGGCGCTGCTGATCGCCGGTGTGGTCGGCTGCATCGCGGGCCTGCAGGTCGTGAGCTAGGTGTTGCTGCTGGTGAGCGGGGCCTCCGCCTCCTCGGCCCGGCCGAACAGCAATGGATAGGCGATCCCGGCGATCGCCCCCCCGACCAGGGGTGCAAGCCAGAACACCCACAGCTGCGCGGGAGCACCGTCGCCGTTGAAGAACGCGACAGCGGTCGACCGGGCCGGGTTGACCGACGCGTTGGAGATCGGAATGGCCACCAGGTTGATGATCGTCAGGGTCAAGCCGATAGCCAAGCCCGCGAAGCCTTTCGGCGCCCGCACGTCGCTCGAGCCGAGGATGACGAACAGGAAGACGGCCGTCAAGACGATCTCGGCCAGGATGACGGCACCCAATGAGTAGCCGGTGGGTGAATGGGTGCCATAACCGTTGGCCGCCATGTGTCCCGTCGCGATGAAGCCGGGCTTGCCGAACCCGATGAAGTACACCACCAGCGCACCGAGCAGACCGCCGATCACCTGAGCGATCCAATATCCCGGCAGCACTTTCCATTCCACGCGGCGAGCCAACGCCGCGCCCAGCGTGACCGCTGGGTTGAAATGCCCGCCCGAGATCGTCCCGAACGCGTACACGCCGGTCAGCACGGTCAGACCGAACGCGAGCGCGACACCGAGATAACCGATGCCGATCGAGAAGAGATCAGACTGGGCCTTCAGCGAAAAGACCGCGCTGCCAACGCCGCCGAGTACCAGCCAAAAGGTGCCGATAGTCTCCGCGGCCAGTTTGTGGAAGAGATTTGGAGCTGACATCGCCCACCCACCTTTGCGTAGCGCAATATATTCGTGCTCGAAGAGAATGACACGTCTG
>DASXJI010000094.1:0-15598 GCA_036497495.1 Mycobacterium sp. | reverse complement strand
AGTCGCCACCGTATCCACCGCCTACGTGAATCGGCACTGGCAGTTTGGACTCGACGTCGAAGTGAACTGGTGTGCCGTCGGGAGCGGTCGCGTCGATTGTGGCGCCGGTGGGGATGCGGGTGCCAGACCGGTAGTGGATCTTCACCCGCGGCCAACCCAGCTGTTCGACGCGGCCATCGCGCCAGATCCGGGTGCAGTCATTGAGCGAACGGAATCCGTTGGGCTCCTCCTGGATGATCAGCACGACGGCGAAGTCCTCGAAAGCCATCGGCACGTACAACCACCACATGCCTTCGAATGGCGGGTCGGCCGGCCGGCCGGCGGGCTCGGGTTCGCCGATCGGCCGGATTCCCCAGGACCGGTCGCGGCTGCCGATCCAAGTGGCCGGGTCGACAGCGATCTCGTTGCCGTCCACAACGATCCGCCCGCTCCAGCTGCCGAGTTGAGCAAAACGCTGCGCGTCCAGCGTGACCCGGTTTCCGGAGCGCATCAGATGCGGCTGCTCCTGGACGACGTCGAACAGGCCTTCCCAGGTGAGATCGGCTGCAATGCCTTCGGTTTCGTCGAGAATGATCCGCAGTGTGTGCAGCGGATCGATGACCTCGACGCGGTAGCCGTTGACGTGCTGGTTGAGCCGGTCCTGGTCGATAGCGTCGGACAGGTGCACCGCGGTCTGGGTGTCGCCGCGGCGGATGAGCACGAAGGCGTCCTTCACGCCGAGGTTGGGGTAGTAGCCGATGCCGCTGATCACGAAGATGTCACCGGTGCGGTCGTGGGCGTTGAAGTAGGAGCGATCGTAGAAGTTGCGGTCCGAGGAACCCGGCCACGCGATCGGCTGGGGGACTTGGTGTACCGGGAACTCGTCGAGCGGTCCGAGCATTACTGATCCTTTCCGATAAGAGCCTCACCGATTAACCTTCGCATCAGTCCTGAGTGATAGAACAGAGATTCGACACTGTCAGGTTTCTCGGTCTCGCCGAAGTGCACCCGCCGCGCTCCGGTGCGCATGAACACGCAGGCCCACATGACCCCGGAGTAAACGTAGAACCAGTGCAGGTCGCCGATTTCGACGCCGGTGAGCTGCTGGTAGGTAGCCCGGACGTCGTCCTCACGCATCACCCCGGGCAGGCCGGACAGCGTCGCCAGGCCGGCGAGTTCCTGAAAGACCATGTGCGCAAAGATCATCCACGCGACGTCGAGTTCGCGCGGGCCCAGCGTCACCATTTCCCAGTCCAGCACTGCCACCGGACGGAAGTCGCGGTACAACACGTTGCCCACCCGGGCGTCCCCCCAGAGCAGCACCGGCTCGGTGGCCGCCGTTTCCTGCGGCCAGTTGTCCTCAAGCCATTGGAATGTGCGCTCCAACAGCGGTGATCGACCGATGTCGGGCACCGCAAAGTCATACCAGGACCGCACCCAGTTGAAATGCCTGCGCAGCGCAGTGTCGCCGTCCTGCCCTTCAGCTAGAAAGCTAAATGTCTTCTCCGCGTGAGGTATTGAATGCAGCTTAGCGAGCACCCCGACCGTCGCGTCCTGAAGCTCGCGCTGGCGCTCGATGGGTGCATCGGCGAACCAGTTCCCACCGAAGGTGTAGGGCATCACGTCGGGCGGCACCTCGCCGTCGACGTAATCCATCAAAAAGAAGGGCGTGCCCAAGACCTCGCCGGTGGATTCCAGCCAGCGCACCCGCGGAACGGGAACGTCGGTGATCTCACCGACTTGGCGGATCACGTCGAATTGGTGGTCGAGTCGATAAGTCGGGAACACCTGGACGTCTTCGGCGGTGGGCGCCACCCGCGCCACCAGCTTCTGCGTAACCGGCTTGCCGTCCTCCTTCCAACGCGCGGTCAGGATGATGGTCTCCGAGGACATGCCGGTCGAGTCGATGCCGCTTTCCACGCTGATCTCGGGCGTGGCGCCGCCCGGGAGCACCGTCGACAACCAGTGCGACAGCACCGCTGGCAGCGTGGTGACGTCGCGGCTGGAGCGCTGCAGTCGGTCGACCTGGTCGAGCACAGGTTCGTTTGGCACAGGTGCCTCCTTCGTGAGGCAATTACGATACGGTAAGTAGCGTTATGAAAGCAGACCCATCCTCGGTTGACAAGGTCTCGGGTGCCGGACGGCCCCGGGACCCGCGCATCGACGCTGCCATATTGGCCGCCACCGCGGATCTGCTTGTCCAAATCGGCTATTCGAACCTCACCCTGGCCGCGGTCGCCGAACGCGCCGGAACGACGAAGACGGCGTTGTACCGGCGATGGTCGAGCAAGGCCGAGCTGGTGCACGAAGCGGCATTCCCGGTGGCACCGACCGCGCTGGTGGGCCCGACTCGCGGCATGGCCGCTGACCTGCGAGCGATGATTGCGGCGGCGCGCGACGTGTTCACCACCCCGGTGGTGCGGGCCGCGCTGCCCGGCCTAGTCGCCGACATGAGTGGCGACGCCGAGCTCAACGCCCGGGTGATGTCTCGCTTTGCGGGGTTGTTCACCGCGGTGCAGGCGCGGCTCAGTGAAGCGGTGGACCGCGGTGAGGCGCATCCGGACGTCGATCCGGACCGATTGATCGAGTTGATCGGCGGGGCGACGCTGTTGCGGATGCTGCTGAGTCCGGACGAACCGCTGGACGACGCCTGGGTTGACCAGACCACCGCCATCCTCGTGCACGGCGTAACTCGCGAGGTAGGGTCTGGCCGGTGACCGGACGACTGGATGGCCGCACGGCGATCGTCACCGGCGCCAGCCGCGGCCTGGGCCGGGCAACCGCTCTGGCGCTGGCCGGCGAAGGCGCGGCGGTTGCCGTAGTCGGCCGCACCGAAAGTGTTTGGAACGAACAGCTTCCCGGCACTATCGGTGAGACGGTCGCCGATATCGAGGCAGCTGGCGGACGCGCGTTGGCGATCCGGGCCGACCTGCTCGACCGAGACGATATTGCGCGGCTGGTCGACGAGGCTCGAGACGCGCTGGGCCCGATCACAATCCTGATCAACAACGCGGCGTTCACCGCGCCCGGTCGGCCGCCCAAACCCGGCGACGGCGCGCGCCCGAAACCGGCGAAAGCACAACCGGGTGGCCTCAAGCCGGGCTGGCCGCCCCTGCTCGGAACGCCGCTGGGGGCGTATCGCCGCCACTTCGAAATCTCGGTGTTCGCCGCCTATGAGCTGATCCAGCTGGTCTGCCCGGACATGATCGCCGCCGGCATCGGCTCGATCATCAACATCAGCTCAGTGGCATCTCGGCTACCGGGTGATGGGCCCTACGCTGACCGTAGCGGCGGCGTACTGCCCGGCTACGGCGGATCCAAAGCCGCACTGGAGCATTTGACGTGGTGTGCGGCCTACGATCTGGCCGGCCACCACGTTGCGGTCAACGCTCTCTCGCCGTCGAAAGCGATTATGACGCCGGGTCTTTCGTATTACGCCCGTCATTTCGACGATGTCGCCACCCCAGAGGAGTTCGCGCGGGCCGCGTTGGAGCTGACGCTGGTGGATCCGGCGGTCGTGACCGGCCGGACTATCGGTCACTTGCAAGTGCTCGACGGCAGCTTCCGCGCATTCCCGGGCTCGACCGGCTAGTGCCGTTCGGCGAGGCGTTTCAGATTGAGCAGTTGCCGTCGGGCCATGATGAGATCGCCGACGGATAGCCCCGGAGCCAGCCAACGGCTCATGGCCGTAACAAGTTTCATCAGCAGGCGGGTTGACTTCCCATCGGGCACCAACACGTAAGAGATGCAGGTTCCCATGATCTCGCCGGTAAGGTGCTCGGGCGGCTGGACGGCAAGGATGCGTCCGAACGGTCGGGTCGCCGCAGTGGAGAACGATTCGCCGACGATGGGCTCAGGTAGGCCGACGAGCTGCTGGGGTGAGCGGCGGCCCAGATTGTCGATCCAGTCGTAGGAGTAGGGCGCGATCCTGATCTGACTAACCCAGCGCCACAATGTCTCCGGGGTGGTCTGGACGGTGACTCCCCGCCATGCCTGCAAGGTCGGCGCCGGCACGAAGTCCTCGCAGGGGTAGTGGCGGGCGACCTCGTCGTCCGTCACATTCCAGCGATCGCCGATCATCTCAATGCAGGTTAGCCGTCAGGCGGATCCGAGTCTCCGCGCAGGAGTTCGTCGGGGTGGTGGGCGTGGTTGATTTCGGGCGGGCCGGTGCCGTCGGTCCAGCCCAATCGCCCGTTCTCGGTGACCACCGTGCGCAATTCGCCACGGCTCGCCAGGCCGTGATTCGGGCCGCACGCGAAGAACATCTTGTCCGCATCGGTGCGGCCGCCGCGCCCCCAGTCCGGTGAATGGTGAACCTCGCAGCGATAACCTGATTCGAGACAGTTGGGACGGGTGCAGCCTCGGTCGCGGGCATAGCAGATCAGTCGCTGGTCGGCGGTGGCGACGCGCTTCTGGCGGCCCAGGTAGAGGGGCCGCTCGGTGTGCTCGTCGAACACGGCGAGGTAGTGGATCGCACTCGCGGCCATGCGGAGTAGATCCCGCATCGGCAGCCGGGAGCCACCGCCGGTTCTCGCGGGCGCCGGCATCGGGACCGATGCATCCACCGCGGCGTCAGCGGCCCGGTTGAGTTCGGCCAGTGTCGTGGTGACGACCACGGTGACCGGATGCCCGCGGTGTACACCGAGGCCGCCGGATGCGATGGCGGCTTCCAGCCCAAGCTTCAGTGCGTCGTGACAGCGTTGAGCGGGGCTGCGGTCATCGCGTGCCTCGAGACTTTCGTCAGGCTGGTGACGGCCCGGTCGCACCGCGGCCTCGATGGCCTCGAAGTACGCGCGGGCCTGCGGGTCGAGCAAGCCGGACAGCCGCGACATGCCGTCCGGTCCTTGTTGGCCGAGGTGCAACCCTCGGCGACGGGCCCGGTCCTCATCGCTGAACAGGCCATCGGGATTGAGGTAGTCGGCGATGCGCTCGCCCAACTTCACGACGATCCCCGCATCGACTTTGGTCGCATGCTCGACCAGTGTGCGCTCCGCCGCAGTCGTGTCGGTGGGTGATACGCACCCCGGCAGCACGTCGATCGCTCGGCATATCGCTCGGATGTGGTCGTCGCCGATAGCGCCCGTCTGGATGGCGTCCGCCAACGTCGGAAACTCGGGCGGCAGCACCGGTCCGGTTAACGAACGGCGCGGCCGGATTCGAACCGCGAGCTTAAATCGTCGGGTGATTTCGTTGGGTGTGATGCGCAGCCGGTTCCACAATATCGATCGCATCTGCGCTACCGACCCGGTTTCGTCCGGCGGGTCGGCGATCTCCGCAAAAATGCGGTACATCAGGCCCCGGTTGACACGCTCCTGGGTCTCCAATCGCGCGGCGACGTCAACGCGAAACCTGTTGCCCACCAAATCCGACGGCGTATCGCGCAACAGGTTGTGGGCGGCATCGATCGCATCGAGAGCGGAATTGATCCGTTCTCGAGCTTCGTCGGCGCCGATCGCTGAACCCATACCTCGACGCTACGAATAAGCCCGACAATCCTGGCCTCAGCGCATGGTTCGAAGCCAGGCCTGTGGATGAACTGCCAACTGTGGATAAACCGGCCCAAACGATTCTGGGGGACCACCATGAGTCAGTAACCGCGGGGTTACAGCAGCGTTCACCGCTCCGTCCACTCCGACGTCAAGGCGAACTTGGACAAGTATTTCGTCGAACTCCATCCACCGTCGACCACGATGGTCTGCCCGTTGATGAAACCGCCTCCGGGCGAACACAAGAACGCCACCGTGCTCGCCACGTCCTCGACGGTGCCCAGCCGCTGGTGCGGGGTCATCTCGATCTGCATTCGGCGAAATCGCGGGTCCTGCAGCCGGTCCTCGGTCATCGGCGTCTGGATCACGCCGGGAGCGACGGCATTGCAGCGGATGCCATGGGCCCCGTATTGGCAGGCGATGTGGGTGGTCAGCGCGGTCAGCCCGCCTTTGGCCGCGGAATACGGGCCACCCCGAAGCCCGCCGACGACGGCGAAGGTCGACGTGATGTTGATGATGGCCGAACCGGCTTCCATGTGCGGCAGTACATCTCGTGCGAGCCGAAACGGTGCCCGCAACATCACGTTGAGGAAGTAATCGAGGGTTTCGTCATCGGTGCCGTGCAGCGGCGTCGGGCTGCCCACTCCGGCGTTGTTGATCAGGAAGTCGATCCGACCCCACTTCTCGACGGCGGCCTGGACAACACGCAGGGGTCCGTCGTCGTCGGTCAGATCGACTGCCACCGTCTCGACTCGGTCGGGATCGCCTATTGCTGCGGCTAATTCGCCGAGTCGTTTTTCATTCCGACCGGTGGCGAGCACGGCCATGCCGGTTTCGGCCAACTTGGTCGCACATCCGAATCCGATACCACCGGTCGCGCCGGTCACGATCGCTACTTGCATGTCATCCGTCCGTTGCTGTTAGGGCCGCTTGAATCTGATGCTTGAGCACCTTGCCGGCGTCGTTTCTCGGCAGCGCCTGCCAAATAGCCACCTGCTCCGGCGCTTTGAAGATGGCGACACCTCGGGACTGCAAGAAGTCGCGAAGACTCGCCACGTCGGGCCGCGCCTCGTCGGTGGGGACGATGACGGCGCAGGCCCGCTCACCGGTCCGGGCATCGGGCAAGCCGACGATGGCGATGTCCGCGATGCCGGGGTGGCCGATCAGAATGTCTTCGATCTCCTTGGGCGCGATATTCTCGCCATTGCGAATGATGAGGTCTTTGAGCCGCCCGGTGACGACGAGGTAGTCGCCGTCGACCCAGCGGCCCAGATCACCGGTACGGAAATACCCGTCGCTGTCGAAGGATTCGGTTTCGTCCTCACCGTGCAGGTAACCGACCAGCATCTGCGGGCCGCGGGCGTGAATCTCTCCACCCGCACCACGCAGGACGATCGTCGCGAACCCGGGCCTTCCGTCGGTGTCGGCGGCATGGTCCGGGTCGAGCGGGGCGCCGACCGTCGTCACCGGAACTTCGGTCGAGCCGTATACCCGGGTGACCGCCGCACTCTCGAAATAGTCCACCGCCCGGCGGATCAGCGACGGCGACACCGACGCACCGCCGCAGACGAAGAGCTTCAGTTCCGGCAGTCGGGTTCCCGCGCGCTCAGCCGCGGCGAGTAGTTGCTCGAGGAATGGTGTGGCTCCGGCGATATGCGTGCAGCCGCTGTCGTCGATCAGCTCGACCGCCGTGTCCGCGTTCCAGCGGTCCATCAGAACGGCCGACGTTCCCAGCAACAGCGGACATTCGAACGCGTAGATGGAGCCGCCAATATGCGCAATCGGTGATGGGACCAGGAACCTGGAACCAGGCTGCACCTGCCAGTGGTCAGAAAGTTGGGCGATCAGGGCATGCATCGAGTTATGGCTGTGGAGAACACCTTTCGGCCGACCGGTGGTCCCTGAGGTGTACAGCACCATCCGCACGGCATCGGGGTCGAGCGTGGGCAGCTCGGCGGTTCGCGACTTCGCCGCAGGTAGCGACGGACCGTCGCGCACAACGATGACCTCCGGCGGGTTCTCCATCTGCGCGACGACGCGCGTCAGCATCGTTGCATAGTCGTGCCTCCCGAAAACCGACGGCACAAAGATCATCCGCGTGTCCGCATCGCGCAGAATGAAGAGCAGCTCGCTGTCTCGCAGCGAAGGCAGGATGGGGTTCACCACCATCCCGGCGATCGTCGCGCCCAGGTAAATGATCGCGGCCTCATGCCAATTGGGCAGCATGAATGACACGACGCTGCCGATCGCCATCCGCTCCAGGAGTGCCTTCGCCAACGCCGTCGCCTGCTCGTGGAGACTCTGACAGTCGAGTCGATAGTCGCCGTCGATCAGCACCACGCGCTGCGGTGTGCGGTGTGCGGCATCGGCCAGCGAATCTGCCAGGGTCTCGCGCACCCACCACCCGCGCGCATAGGCTTCCGCGGTCCGCTTGTTGTCCCAGCGGACCGTTCGTCCACCGATCAGTTTGGTGTTCGACATCGCCGCATGTGAGATTAGCCGCGGACGCGTCGCATCGTCATCGAGTGACGGAAACGGGACGCCGGATGCGTGTTGATCGTCAACTGGGCAACCTTGCCATCCGAGGTCGCATAGGTGCGATGCACCTCGAGAGCCGGGCTGCCGACCTCGACGCTCAGTTCGGCGGCCAGCGTCGGCGAGATCAGCACTGCGGCGATTTCCTGGTGCACCTCGACGATGCTCAGTCCGAAGATGTCTTCGATCAACGGAAAGATCGGACCGGTGTGACGCGCCAGCAGTCGGCCCACCCCGGCGAACGCTCGGTTGATGTAGTACTCGGTACGGCAGACCGGGAACTCGGCATCGTCGATTCGGCGAAAACCCTTGACGGCCAGCCACTCCTCGCCGCTGCTGAGACCGGTCCGGGCTGCCAGTTCGTCGTCGACGAGAACCATCCCGGTGGATTCGATCGCGAACTGCGCTCCGGTCGCGAAGGCCAGTAGGTCGTTGATCGAGACGACGTCCTGAACGTAGGAGTCCGAAGACGGGCGCGGTACGACGAGCGTGCCCGCCCGTGGCCGGGATGCGACGAGGTTGTCGTCGCGCAGCCGCCGTAGCGCCTCCCGGATGGTGTACCGGCTAACCGAAAAGCGTTCACACAGTTGGTGTTCGGTGGGAAGCTGGGACCCCACCGGGTACACTCCGTCGACGATCTCCTTCCGCAACGCGCGCGCCACCTGCAGGTAGCGGTGGTCGGTCGGCTGGGTGTCAGCCATGGCTGACTTCTCTGGGTTCTCGCCGGAATGACAGCACGCTGCCGTCCGCGTCGGCCGAAACATATAAGGTGCCGTCCGGCCCGGCGGCGATGCCAGCGAACGGCCCTTGTGGTCCGGAGAACGGTGGCATTCCCTTCAACGACTTGGGAATTACACCGGGTGCTGCGCCGACTGGCAACCCGGAGGCGATGGTGTGCGTTGCCGAGTTCTCCAGATCCACGACGACCAGTGCCTTGGCCCCGGCGTCGACCACATACAACTGCCGCCCATCGACCAGAATGCCTTGTGGGCGGCTTAATTCGGCCGCCACTGTGTGCACGCTCGATCCGGTGAGCTTGACCACCCGACCGCCGCCTGCCTCCGAGACGAGCCAGCCACCGTCAGGTGCCACCGCCACCCCGATCGGATCGTTGAGTCCGGACGCGATCACCTCCACCCGACCGCTGCGGATCGCGATCACCCGGCCGGTCCCCAGTTCCGCGGCCGCGACGGTGCCGTCAGGGGCGATCGCCACACCGTAGAGCTGATCGAATCCATCTGCCAGGACATCGCTTTCGCCGCTGGCCGACCGGTAGCGCGACACCTGACCACCCGACGTGGTGACGACGAACTCCCCGGGACCCGACGGAACCAGCCCGCGCAAAAACCCCGGATACCCCGGGCTGAACAACATGCCGACGGTGTGCAGCGTGTGATCGGGCAGCAACAGGTAGAAGAACGTGCCGTCGGCGATGTAGAGGTTGCCGTCGGAGCCGACGGCCAGATCCAGCGGCCAATTCAATCCGCCCGGCAGCACCGTCTGAGTCTGTCCGCCGGCGAGAATCTCGGTGATTTCGCCGGTGAAGTTCGAGACGAACAGCCGATCGTCAACGAAGGTCACGTTGTCCAGGCCGGGGTCCAGATCAGCCAGCACGGTCTGCTCGCCGGTGCGCGGATCGATGCGCAACACCTGGCCGCTGTGCACCTGGGTCGAGACGATCTGGCCCGTCGCATCGAACTTCACCGAGTCGGGCACGCCCAGACCCGAGGCGACCGTTTCGGGCGCACCGCCGTCCAGGCTGATGCGCCAGATCTCGTTGGCGCCCATCACCGGGAAGTAGAGCAACCCGTCCGGACCGACTTCCATGGCGTTGGGTGACGGAACGTTCGCCAGCAGCACCCGCGGCTCGCCACCGGCAAGGTCGAGCTCGAGAAGCCGTCCGCCCTCGCGGCATTCGCCGATGAACAACCGGCCCTGATGAACGGTGATGCCGTTGGCCGACGGGACATCCCCACGCAGCACCCGGGTGGTTCCGTCGGCGCTGCGGACGCTGACCCGACCGTCCATCACCTCGGTCGCGTACAGGTCGCCTCGCGGGCCGAAGGCCACATCGTCGGGCGCGATGATGTCGCCGCCCTTGGTGCTGATCGCTTCCAGTCGCCCGGTCTCGATGTCGAGGGCGCTGATCTGGCTGCCGGTCACCTGCGCGATGTAGATCCGGCCGTCAGGGCCGGTCCGTAGGCCGTTGGCGCCGAACAGCCGGCTAGGCGGGGTGAGTCGCTCCATGTGCCAGCCCTCGGCGAGGATGGGCGACACCCCTGCGCCGGAGCGCCCTTCGTGCAGCAACATCGGTGATGACTCCCGGGGCCCTAGTGCCGCAGCCTCGCGGCGGTTTCAGCCGGTGACGCTAGCAACTGCTTGTGGTCCAGACAATAGATAGCGAAGACCTCAGCACGGGCCACTTGACGCTCAGCCATTTGCAGAGAATCATATTCTCAATTATGCGCATCTTGCTACCTTGTCCGGACAAAAAATGGACTAGTCTCCGCAGTGGTCGATAACCTGATCGCTCTCGAACGTCGCGTGGTTGTGGTGGCCGGCGCGGCGGGCGGAGGGATCGGCACCACCGTGACCCGCATGGTCGCGGAGGCCGGCGCGACCGTCATCGCGGTGAGCCGGTCCAAAGAAAACCTCGACGACTACATTGCGCCGCTGATCGAGCGCGGACTGTCCATCGTGCCAGTCGCCGCGGACGTGGCGACAGAGGATGGCATCGACACAGCCATCGAGCAGGCGCTGCGCGCCGACGGCGAACTGCACGGGCTGGTCAACGTCGCGGGCGGCGCCGCGCCGGAAACCTGGATGCCGTCGACGCGGGTGACCCGTAGCGATTGGCGCGACCTGTTCACCCAGAACCTGGAAACCGCATTCTTCATGAGCCAGGCCGTCGCCGCGGAATTGAAGGCCGGCAAACGGCGAGGGTCGATCGTGTCGATCTCGTCGATCAGCGGAATGAACACTGCGCCGTTCCACATCGCCTACGGCACAGCTAAGGCGGCTGTCGCGGCGATGACCCGCACCATGGCCGTCGAGCTGGCCGGCGACGAAATCCGGGTGAACGCCGTGGCTCCCGGGGTGACCGCCACGCCGGCGTCGCTCACCTACGTCGACGACGACGCCGAGCGCGATCGCCGTGCCATCGCGATGGGCCGGCGCGGCCGCCCGGAAGAAATTGCCGGCGCTATCCTGTTCCTGCTCTCCGACCTGTCCAGCTACATCACCGGCCAGACCCTGCTGGTGGACGGCGGCCTGGACCTCAAATGGACGCATCTGGGCGCCGACAACACGTCGCTCTTTCTCAAGGACGACTCCTTCCGAGCAGCGCTAAGGAGCATGTAATGGCCGACATCGAAGTCGAAGGGGCCGAACAACTTTCCGCGCCGGCGACAATCGGCGTCGAGGCCTATCTTTCCCAGGACTATGCCCGCGCCGAGCGGGACAGGCTCTGGCGCAAGGTGTGGCAACAAGTCGGCCGGGTCGAGGATTTACCGAAGGTCGGCAGCTTCCTGACCTACGACATCCTCGACGACTCCGTCATCGTCGTGCGTACCGGACCGGAGACGCTCAAGGCCCACCACAACGTGTGCGTGCATCGCGGCCGACGCCTGGTCGATACTCCTGAGCGCGCGAAAAGCGCTTGCGGGCATAAGAAGTCGTTCGTGTGTGGGTTCCACGGCTGGACGTACGACCTTGACGGCGGGTGTACACATATTCCCGAGCGGCAGGACTGGCAGGACTCGCTGACGCCGCAGAACACCCACCTGGCTCCGGTGCACGTCGACACCTGGGGCGGCTGGGTGTGGATCAACCTGGATCCACACTGCGAGCCGCTGCGTGATTATCTCGAGCCGGCCGCCACCATGCTGGATCCGTTCGGCTTGCAGAACATGCGGGCCAAATGGCGTAAATGGCTGACCTTCCAATGTAATTGGAAGGTCGCGATCGAGGCGTTCAACGAGACTTACCATGTCGCGACCACGCACCCGCAGTTCAACAAGTTCGGTACGTTCCGCGGCTGGGCGAAAGCGCAAGGCAAACACAGCAATATCGGCTACGACGCGCCCAAGGATCTCACCGAGACCAAGTCAAAAATCCGGCTCGGATCCGGAGATCCGCGGATCTCGACGGCCGAGATGCAGGTGTACACACTGGAGGAAACCAACGCCACCACGACCAAGACTCTGGTGGAAGCTGCGAAGCGACTGGCCGACGAACTTCCCGAAGACACCCCGCCCGACCAAGTGCTCAGCCATTGGCTCACCTCGGCGCGCAGCGACGACGCTGCCCGCGGTGTGGTGTGGCCGGTCATCGATCCCGAGCATCTGGCCAAGAGCGGTACCGCTTGGCAGATCTTTCCGAACTTTCAGATCGGGCAGGGCTTGACGACGGCGCTGTGCTACAGCGCGCGTCCCAACGGTTACGACCCCAACAGCTGCATCTTCGAAGCGGCTTGCTACGAGCTCTACCCCGAAGGCCAAGAGCCGCAAACCGAATGGGTGTACCTGGAAGCCGACGATCCCGACTGGCGCACCGTGTTCCCGCAGGACTTCTCCAACATGGCCGCCGTACAGCGAGGGATGAAATCGCTGGGTTTTCAAGGCACGAAGCCCAATCCCTACATGGAACGCAGCACGGTTAACCTCCATTACCAGCTGTCGAAGTACATGGGTACCGGCGAACCGCAGGAGCTCCGAGGCAGATGACAATGTTCGAAACATGCGGACCGACGCAGACGCCGGATGGCATCGATATCGACGCGCTGCGCGAGAAGTACCTATTCGAGCGTGACAGGCGGCTGCGTCCAGAGGGTTCGAAACAGTACTTGGAACTCAAGGACGACTTCGCGGAATTCGCCGAGGTCGATCCTCACACGCCCGTGACGCCGCGCACCCCGATCGACGCGGACATCGACGTCGCGGTGCTCGGCGGCGGTATCACCGGACTGCTGGCGGGCGCTTACCTCAAGAAGTCCGGCGTCGAAGACGTCCACGTCATCGAGATGGGCGGCGACTTCGGCGGCGTCTGGTATTGGAATCGTTTTCCGGGAATCCAGTGTGACAACGACGCTTACTGTTACATCCCGATGCTGGAGGAACTCAATTATGTTCCCTCCAAAAAGTTCGCTGACGGTTCCGAGATTTATGAGCACTGTCGCCGTATCGCAAAGCATTTCGGACTCTACGACGGCGCCATCTTCTCCACCCAGGTTCGTGCGGCGCGCTGGGATGAGACGACCAAGCGCTGGCGGTTGAGCACAAACCGTGGTGACGACGTTCGTGCCCGGTTCCTGGTGATGGCACAGGGCTCGTTCAATCGGCCGAAGCTACCCGGCATCCGTGGTCTCAAGGATTTCAACGGACATATGTTTCACTCCGCTCGCTGGGACTACGACTACACCGGCGGGGATTCCAACGGCGGATTGCACAAGCTGCGTGACAAACGTGTGGCGCTCATCGGTACCGGTGCAACCGGGGTGCAGCTGGTTCCCCACTTAGGCCGAGACGCCAAGCACCTCTATGTCTTTCAGCGCACTCCCTCATCGGTGGACGTGCGCGGCAACGAGCCTACAGACCCGCAGTGGACGGCGTCGCTGCAGCCGGGCTGGCAGGAACAACGTAAGCGCAACTTCCACCGCTGGTCACCGTTGGGGGAAGGTGCGGTGTTCGACGAGCCCGATATGGTGTGTGATTTCTGGACCGAACTCGGGCGCAACCTGACCGCGCGGATCGCGGCCGCCGACGATCCCACGGCATTGTCCATCGAGCAGATCATGACCTTCCGCGAAGAAGAGGACTACAAGGTCATGGAGCGGTTGCGGCGGCGCGTGGAGGAGCTCGTCGACGACTCGGAGACCGCCGAAGCGCTCAAACCGTATTACCGGTTCATGTGCAAGCGGCCCTGCAGCAATGACGAATATCTGCCGACGTTCAATCGCCCGAACGTCACGCTGGTTGACGTTTCGGAATCCAAAGGGGTGGAACGACTTACCGAGAAGGGAATTGTCGCCAACGGCGTTGAGTACGAAGTCGACTGCATCATATTCGCCAGCGGTTTCGAGATTACCACCGACATCGGCCGTCGGTACGCCGTCGATGTGATCGAGGGCCGCGACGGCCGGTCATTGTTCGATCACTGGCGCGACAGCTACAAATCACTGCATGGGATGACCAGCCGAGGCTTCCCCAACCAGTTCTTCACCGGTTTCATTCAAGGCGGCGTCGCAGGGAACACCACCGCTATGCTCGAACAGCAGGCCGAACACATCGCCTACATCATTTCCGAAGCAATAGCGCGCCGCGCGACCACCGTCGAGCCGAGCCAGGATGCTCAAGACAACTGGGTCAAGACGATCCGCGAAACCTCAATAGACAGCTCGGAATTCGCGGTCTCGTGTACGCCCGGCTATTACAACAACGAGGGCGGCGGTGGCGGCGAGGGCATCCGCTCGGCTATCGGCGATCCCTACATGCCGGGCTTCTACGTGTTCGACGACCTGCTCAAGGAATGGCGTGCAAAAGGCGACCTGGACGGTCTGGTACTTGAGAACATAGATGGCTGACTTGAGGTTCGACGGCAGGGTGGCGGTCGTCACTGGGGGCGGACGAGGGCTCGGCCGCTCCTACGCCCTGCTGCTCGCATCGCGGGGAGCGAAGATCGTCGTCAACGACCCAGGTGGCAGCATCGATGGCGAGGGCGTGGACTCCGGGCCCGCCGAGTGTGTGGTCAGTGAGATCACTGCGGCCGGAGGACAAGCCGTCGCCTGCACCGAGTCGGTGAGCACCCCTGAAGGCGGCGACTCAATCGTGCGGACCGCGCTCGAACACTACGGTCGCGTAGACATTTTGATACATAACGCCGGCAACGTCCGTGGCGGCTCCTTGAAAGAGATGAGCTACGAAGATTTCGACGCCGTCCTCGACGTGCACCTGCGCGGCGCGTTCAACGTTGTGCGGCCGGCATTTCCGCTCATGTGTGAGGCGGGATACGGCCGTATTGTGCTGACGTCATCAATCGGCGGGCTGTACGGAAACCACAACGTGGCCAATTACGCGGCCGCCAAGTCGGGCGTGATCGGGTTGTCCAATGTCGCGGCGCTCGAAGGCGCCGCCGAGGGTGTGCGGTGCAATGTGATCGTACCGGCCGCGGTGACGCGCATGGCCGAAGGCATCGACACCTCGGCCTATCCACCAATGGGTTCGGAACTCGTTGCACCCGTTGTGGGTTGGCTGGCGCACGAGTCGTGCTCGGTGACTGGTGAACTGTTCATTGCGCTGGCGGGCCGGGTGGCACGAGCGATCATCGTCGAGAGCCCGGGCGTGTGCCGGTCGTCGTGGACGATCGAGGACGTCAGCAGCCATCTGGAAGCGATTCGAAAGGTGGAGGCGCCGCTGTTTTTTCCGGTCGTACCTGACGGCCATGACCAGCACATCCGCTACAGCTTCGAACTGGCGCGCCGGTCAAGCGATCGAGGCGCACTCCATGGCTAGCTCGACGAGGACGGGACCGCTGGCCGGTGTGCGGGTAATCGACCTCACCGCGATGGTGATGGGACCGTATTGCACGCAGATCATGGCCGA
>DASXJI010000093.1:0-6101 GCA_036497495.1 Mycobacterium sp. | reverse complement strand
TGCGGCGGACTTGGCCGGTGACAGGCTGACGGCCGCGCTCGGCGCGGGCACCACCGCATTGGCCGGGGGCGGCGGGTTCGCCGGCGGCTCGCCGCCCGGCGGGGCACTGGCCGGCGACGCGCCCGATTCGGTGGGCGCGATACCTGCCGCGCTCGCGGCGGCGCCGGGCCCGAACAACCCCGTAAGCGCGTCACCGACGGTGGGCCCGTAACCGATCTTGTCGTTGTACATCATCGCCACCCGGATCAGTCGCGGATACGACGACGCGGCATCGCTGGTGCCAGGCGAGGCGTACACCGGTTCGACGTAGAGCAATCCGCCCTGAGCCACCGGCAGCGTGAGCAGATTGCCCCACTTGATCCGATTCTGATTGTCACGCCCGATCACGCCAAGGTCTTGCGACACAGCGGTATCGGTGGTGATCGCGTTATTGGCCAGCTTCGGCCCGTTGACCTGACCGGGAATGGTCAGCACGGTGATCTTGCCGTAGGTCGACGGATCGGAACTGGCGCTGATGTAGGCGGCCAGGTAATCGCGCTTGAACCTGTTCATCGCGCTCGTCAGTTGAAATGAGGCCGAGTTATCTTCTTTGGCAATATTTTTCGCGACGATGTAATACGGCGGCTGGTAACTGCTTGCGGTCGGATTCGGGTCCAGCGGCACGTCCCAGAAATCTGAGGTGGAGAAGAACGTCACCGGGTCGTTGACGTGGTACTTGGCCAGCAGCATCCGCTGCACCTTGAACAGGTCTTCGGGATAGCGGAGATGGGCGGCCAATTCGGTGGTGATGTCGCTCTTGGGTTTGACCGTTCCGGGGAACACCTTCATCCACGCTTGGAGCACCGGGTCGTGCTCGTCCTGCTGGTACAGCGTCACCGTTCCGTCGTAGGCATCGACGGTGGCCTTCACCGAGTTACGGATGTACGACACCTGTTTGTCGGGCGCCAACCGGTTGAACGCGACTTCGGTGGAGTCGGCGGTCGCCGAGGACAACGACGTGAGCTCGGAGTACGGGTAGTTGTCCAGCGTGGTGTAGCCGTCAATGATCCACACCAACCGCTTGTTGACGATCGCCGGGTACACGCTGCTGTCAGTGGTCAGCCACGGTGCCACCGCCTCCACCCGCTGGGCCGGGTCACGGTTGAACAAGATCTTGCTGTTGGATCCGATCACATTGGAGAACAAGAAGTTTCGCTCCGCGAATTTCGCGGCGAAGACGCTACGCGACACCCAGCCACCGAGCGGCACTCCGCCGCTTCCGGTGTAGGTGTAGTTCTTGGTCTCGGTGTTGGTCTCGTAGTCGTATTCCCGGTCGACGCCGTTGCGTCCGACGATCGCGTAGTCGGCGGGTGCGCTGGCGATGACCGGCCCATAGTAGACACGCGGCTGATCCAGCGGAGCGGGACCGGGGGACGTCACGCTGCCGTTGGCTCCGACGACGCTGGCCAAGAATTCGGGGTATCCACCGTTTTGGTTGGGGTCGTTGGCAATACCGCGCACGGTGTTGGCCGGCGAGGCGATGAAGCCGTTGCCGTGGGTGAAGACGGTGTGCCGGTTGATCCAGTCCCGCTGGTTGTCAATCAGGTGGTCGGGGTTGAGTTCGCGGGCGGCAACCACATAGTCGTGCAGATTGCCGTCGCGGTCGCGATAGCGGTCGATGGACAGCTGGTCGGGAAAGTAGTAGAAGTTCTTGCCCTGCTGGAACTGTGTGAACGCCGGGCTGATGATGGTCGGGTCTAGCAGCCGGATGTTGGACGTCGTCGCACGGTCGGACGCCACCTGCTCGGCGGTTGTCCGCCCGTCGCCGCTGTAGTCGCGGTAGGTCACGACGTCTCCGGTAAGGCCGTAGGCTTGACGGGTCGCGGTGATGCTTCGGCTGATGTATTCGCGTTCCTTTTGCGCCGCATTGGGTTTGACGCTGATCTGCTCGACGATCAACGGCCAGGCGGCGCCGACGACCATCGACGAAAGCAGCAGCAGCACCAGACTGATCGATGGAATTCGCAAGTCTCGCAGCACAACCGCCGAGAACACCGCCACCGCACAGATCAACGCGATCGCCAGCAGGATCAGCTTGGCCGGCAGCACCGCGTTGATATCGGTGTAGCCGGCCCCGGTGAACGGCTTGCCGGCACGGGTGTGGGACAGCAGCTCGAAGCGGTCCAGCCAGTACGCGAACGCCTTGAGCAACACCAGCGTTCCGACCAGGCTGATCAACTGGATGCGCGCCGAGCGGCTCAATGCTCCGGTGCGTCCGGACAGCCGGATACCGCCGAAGACGTAGTGGGCCAACAAGTTCGCCACGAAGGCGAGAAACAGCGCAACAAACAGGAAGCTGAGTACCAGCCGATAGAACGGGAGCTCGAAGGCGTAGAAACCGAGGTCCTTGCCGAACTGCGGGTCGCGAACGCCGAAGTTGCTGCCGTGCAGGAACAACTGAATACGCACCCAATAGGTCTGTGCGACAACACCGGCCAGCAAGCCGATCGCCACCGGGACGCCGGTACCGATCACCCGCAGCCGCGCCATCACCACGGTGCGATAGCGCGCCACCGGATCACTGCCGTTGCTCGGCACGAATACCGGCCGCGTGCGATACGCCATGGCCAAGCTTGCGAATACGACGCCGCCGACCAGCAGTCCGATCACCACGAACACGATCAGTCGGGTCACCAGCACGGTGGTGAACACCGACCGGTAGCCCAGCTCGCCGAACCAGAGCCAGTCGACGTAAGCATCGATCAGTCGCGGTCCGACCAGCAGCAGCCCGATCACGGTCAGAGCAATCGCGATCAGAGTCCGGCTGCGTCGAGTCAGCTTCGGCATCCTGGCGGCGGGCCGCATCCCCACTAGCTACGCTCCCTGCTCGTTTGTCCTCGGCGTTTCAACTGTACGCACTCCGTCTCATTTGCCCCGCTCCTCCTCACGCCGCGCTGCGGCGCGCATCGTCGCCGGGCGGGCTGATTCGCCCTGCTCCTTCCGCCCGCTCTGCGGCGCGCACCGTCGCCTGGCGTCAGCAGCTCGGCGGTTTCCCGCCGGCAGCGACGGCGTGCAGCGCGTCCACCGCCCCACCGAGGTTGTCGACCTTCACCAATTGCAAACCGGGCACGTGTTTGGAATTTGCCTCGTAGCAGTTCTCGGCCGGCACCAGAAACACGGTCGCGCCGGCATCGTGGGCCGCGCTCATCTTGTGCAGGATGCCGCCGATCCGGCCCACTTCGCCGTCCGGCTTGATCGTGCCGGTGCCCGCCACGAACTTCGAGCCGACAAGATTGCCGGTGGTGAGCTTGTCGATGACCGCCAAGCTGAACACCAGACCCGCAGACGGCCCACCCACGTTGGCGAGGTTGAAATCGACCGCGAACGGCGCCCACGGCGCGTCCGTCACCGAAACGCCGACAAAGCCGTAATCACCTTTCGGGTGATGGCCCAACGTGATGTGGGCAACCCCGGGTGGCGCATTTTTGCGGTGGAATTCGACCACGACGTTTTGTCCGGGTTTGGTTGTCTTCAGATACGAGGTGAACTGCTCGACGGTGGTTACCGGCTTACCGTCGACAGCTTTGATGGCGTCACCTGCCTGCAACTTACCCACCGAAGGCCCGGGATCGGTCAGCGTCACAACGGTGACGGCCTCCGGGTATTTCAGATAACCCAGGGCCGCGAACTCGGCGTTGTGCTCCGATTCCTTGAAATCGGCGTCGTTGGCCTTGTCGACGTCCTCGCGCGACGTGCCCGGCGGGTAGACCAGGTCACGCGGCATCAACTGTTCCTGGCCGGACAGCCACAGCGTCAGCGCCTCGGCCAGGCTGAGGTCGTCACGCTGGGATACCGTCGTCATGTCCAGGTGGCCCGTCGTCGGGTGCGTCTGAGTGCCTTTGATGTCGACCACCGGCTTGCCGTCGACCTCCCCGAGCGTGTCGAACGCCGGGCCCGGCCCCAGCGACACGTAAGGCACCGGCACCACTGCGAGCAGCACGCCGAAGACCACGATCGGGATTAACGCCACAATCAGCGTCAGAATCCGCCTGTTCACGTCGCTAAGACTAGACGGAGTGGTCAGACCGGCCGGGTTCGTGGCCCGGCGCCATCACAGACCGTTCCGGTCGGCATCCTCGCCTGACGGGTTCACTCAGAGCGTGACAACGGGCCGCGCGCCGTGCGTGGGCGATGAGTACCGTTGAGGACATGGCTGACGTGCCTTTCGGCTTCTCCACCGGAGACGATCCGGACCGCGACAAGCGCCGCGAGAACGACCCCGAGTCCGGCTCGGGGTCTGCTGACCCATTCGGACTGGGCGGCCTCGGCGGCGAGTTCAATGTGGCCGACCTCGGCCAGATGTTCACCCGCCTCGGGCAGATGCTCAGCGCCGGCTCCACGGGCGGGCCATCCTCGGGTCCGGTGAACTATGAGCTGGCCCGCCAGCTGGCGTCCAGCACGATCGGCTTCGTGGCTCCCATCCCAGTCGCCACCCGCGAGGCGATCGGCGACGCCGTCCACCTCGCCGAGACCTGGCTCGACGGGGTGACCGCGCTACCTGCGGGCACCACCAAGGCGGTCGCCTGGACGCCCAACGACTGGGTGGACAACACCCTGGAGACCTGGAAGCGGCTGTGCGACCCGATGGCTCAGCAGATCGCCACCGTCTGGGCGTCGGCGTTGCCCGACGAGGCCAAGGCCATGGCGGGTCCGCTGCTGTCGATGATGTCGCAGATGGGCGGCATGGCATTCGGCTCGCAGCTGGGCCAGGCGCTGGCGCGATTGGCTCGCGAGGTCCTGACGTCGACGGACGTCGGATTACCGTTGGGCCCCAAGGGCATTGCGGCGCTGCTACCCGACGCGATAGAGGCGTTCGCCGACGGTCTCGAGCAGCCGCGCAGCGAGATCATCACCTTCCTGGCGGCCCGAGAGGCCGCCCACCACCGCCTGTTCGGTCATGTGCCGTGGCTGTCCAGTCAGCTGCTCGGCGCCGTCGAGGCCTACGCCAAGGGCATGAAGATCGATATGCACGGAATCGAAGAGCTGGCCCGCGATTTCAACCCGGCGTCACTGAATGACCCGGCCGCGGTCGAGCAGCTGCTCACCCAGGGGGTGTTCGAGCCCAAGGCCACACCCGAGCAGACCCAGGCGCTGGAACGGCTCGAGACACTGCTGGCCCTGATCGAGGGCTGGGTGCAGACCGTGGTGAATGCGGCGCTGGGCGAACGCATCCCGGGCGCGGCCGCGCTCGGTGAGACGCTGCGGCGCCGCCGGGCCACCGGCGGGCCGGCCGAGCAGACCTTCGCCACGCTGGTCGGCCTGGAACTGCGGCCACGCAAGCTGCGAGAGGCTGCGACGTTGTGGGAGCGGCTGACCCAGGCTGTCGGTGTCGACGCCCGCGACGCGATCTGGCAACACCCTGATCTGCTGCCCGACTCCGACGATCTCGACGACCCGGCGGGTTTCATCGACCGCTCGATCGGCGGCGACACCAGCGGAATCGACGAGGCGATCGCCGAGTTCGAGCGCGACGCCGAGCGTGGCCCCCGCGAAGATCCTAACGGTCCTGTGGGCAGCTGATCCGTCCCTCCTGACAGCCGTGGCACAGTGCCAGGATGGCGCAGCCCACGCCGTCGCTGTATGCGCTCGACCCGGCGCTGCCGGTACTGCTCCGGCCCGACGGCGGCGTGCAGGTCGGCTGGAGTCCGCGCCGCGCCGTTCTCGTCCGTCCGCCCCGCGGCGTCACCGCCGCCGGGCTGGCCGCCCTACTGCGAGCCATGCATTCACCGGTGCCGCTGAGCCAGCTGCAAACCCAGTCCGACTTGAGCGCCGGTGAGCTGGGCGATCTGGTCGCCCAACTGGTGACGGCCGGCGTGGCCACCCGTGCCGCCCGGCAGCGGGCCGGGCGGTCGCCGTCGATCCGGGTGCACGGCCGCGGTCCGCTGTCCGAACTGCTGGCCGAGGGCCTGCGGTGTTCGGGCGCCAGGATCAAGCAAAGCAACCAGCCGCACGCCGCGGTGACTTCCGCCGACGCCGACCTGGTGGTGTTGTCCGACAACCTCGTCGCCGACCCGCGCATGCTGCGCGACCTGCACACCCACGGCGTCGCCCACCTCGCGGTG
>DASXJI010000092.1:0-5422 GCA_036497495.1 Mycobacterium sp. | reverse complement strand
GCGGAGATCGTGCGCTGGACTTCGAATCTGTCGGCCATTCGGTAGATCTTGACAGCACACCCGCGTCGATGTGGCCGTTCGGTAGCCGCGACAAAGATGTCGGCGTGCGCGACGATGGACAGATGAGACGTCCGCTGACGTTGCTGGTCGCAGCCGCCGCATTGTGCGTGGCCGCGACCGCGCATGCGAACCCGGGCCGTGCTGATCCGGGTCTCGATGCGAGTTTTCTCGACGCGCTGGTCAAGGCGGGGATCACCGTCAAAAGCGAAGCGGGCGCGGTCAAAGCCGGTAAGGCGGCGTGCGGAATGATGGAGCAAGGTCGGCCGGAACTCGATGTCGTCGGGCTCGTGACGAGGCAGAATCCGGGCTTGGACACGACCAGGGCGGCCCAATTCACTGCGATAGCGGCCAGCGCCTACTGCCCGCAGTACCTCCAACGCACAGGTGACAACGGTGGGGTGGCGACCACCGTGCCCAACAACGGTTAGACGTTGCGCCATGATGGGTCGATGCGGCGTCTTCGGGTGGTGCTTGGCGTTGCCTTGTCACTGGGCATCCCGCTACCAGCGCATGCAGACCCGAATGTCGATGCGAGCTTTGTCGACGCGCTGAGCAAAGCCGGCATCAGCTTCAGCGATCCCAAAAGTGCCGTTAGCGCGGGCAAATCCGCGTGCGAGTTGATGAATCAGGGTAAGCCCGAACTTGATGTCGTTCAGCTTGTGACGCAGCAAAATCCGGCGGTCAGCACGACCAGTGCGGCCAAATTCACCGCCATCGCGGCGAGCGCCTATTGCCCCCAGCACCTGCATCGCGCCGGCGACAACGGCGGCAGCCCGTCGCCACCTGCCGGGGACGGGGTGGGAGTATCGGGCGGTCAGCAATAGATCGAAGGCCGCCGGGGGTCAGTTGTGAAAGTCGGTTTGGCGGCGCAGGCGCTGCCCATGCGTTTCTCGCCGATGGCGGTGACGCGAAGTAGCTACCTGTCTGCGGTCGCGGCCCGTGCCGATTCGTTCTGGCTGGCCGATCATTTGAACTCGTTGTTTCCGCGTTCGATGGCCAAACCGAAATACATCGGCGCCGCCCGACTGACGCCAAAGGTCGATGCAAACCTCGAACCTTGGACGGTGCTCGGGCATCTGGCTGCCCGAAACCGATTGGGGCGGATGCGGCTTGGAATCGGCGTGACCGATGCCGGCCGGCGCAATCCCGCGGTCACCGCTCAAGCCGCCGCGACCCTGCACCTACTCACCCGGGGACGGGCGATCCTGGGCATCGGCACCGGCGAACGTGAGGGCAACGAGCCTTACGGCGTGGACTGGTCTAAACCGGTGGCACGCTTCGAGGAGGCCCTGGCGACCATCCGGGCGCTGTGGAACTCCGGCGGAACGCTCGTCACTCGCGACTCGCCGTTCTTCCCGTTGCACAATGCGGTCTTCGATTTGTGGCCGTATCGCGGCAAATGGCCTGAGATTTGGATCGCCTCGCACCGGCCCAGAATGTTGCGCGCCACCGGCCGATACGCCGACGCGTGGTTTCCCGCAGCGGTGTTTTCACCCGCTGACTACGCGCGCGGATTTGAGGCGGTTCGCGCAGCGGCATCCGACGCAGGACGAAATCCGCTGGGCATGACTGGCGCAATCCTGTTCTTCACCGTGACGGGCCGCAATCGCCAAGAGATCGACGACGCCCTGGAATCGACCGCGATGAAGACGTTTGCATTGAACGCCCCCGCGGAATTGTGGAAACGCCACGGCGTTTCACATCCGCTCGGCGACGACTTCACCGGCTCCCAGGACATCATCCCGCAGGTCTTCGACGAGGAGAGTGTGTTGAAGTACACCTCCAACGTGCCGCTGTCGCTGCTCAAAGACGCATGCCTGCAAGGCACGCACGACGAGATCGTCGATCAGCTTGCCGACTGGCGCGATCACGGACTGAGCTATCCGGTCCTGCTGAACTTGAGCACCTTGCAGCCGAGCCTTCGGCGTGGCCTCGCCGCCGGCAACCCGTTTGCCAAAATCTTGCGCGGTGTACGAAAGTTGTGATGGCCCGGCATCGGATAACCCCGTCGGACAACAAGTCTGGTGTCTTGACAGGCGTTGACGTTGAGAGGTCGGATGGCTAAATTCTGACCCAGACCCATTGTTGGGAGCCTTCGTCCCATCTCGGCTGGAGTTGCTGTGCCCAGGGCGGAGGGGGAGGCGGCGGCGGGACGTCGACCGGCGCGTACGGCGGTGCGTAGGCCGGCCGGACGACGTACCAGTCCGGTACCGCCGGTTGCGGATGGCACTCACCGGTCCAGACGTTACGCGACCAGTTGAGGTCACACTGCGGCGAACTGGTCTCGCAATGTGTGTACACGGTCGGGTCGCACCGCGGCGAACTGACTCCGGGCGCTGCGACGGTGACCGGCGATGTTGCGACCGCCGCAGCCGCCAACGAGATTGACGCGACCGCGCCAGCGATGGCCAGACGGCCAAGAAACCCTGTCATGCCAGGCCCTCCCTGTGGATCGCGGAGCGCGACTTCGGGCGTGCTCCAGCTTATGTGCTCAACGCACGCCGCAAACGACAATTCGGCCCGCTGTCGTGAAATGGATCACCATCGCTGCAAATCGGGCAGACGACGGGGCACTCCGCGGTTGGTAGACGATAACGGCCACTAAATCAGACGGTGACCTCGACACCAGCGAGGCTGACATGAGGCAAACCACTACTCCGGGACACCGGGTCGTCCGTTGGTCAATCTTTGCGGCCGGGGCCGCGATGGCCGCGGCATTGATGCTCCCGGCACCTGCGGAAGCCGCCACCATCGACTCCCGTTTCGACATCTGCGCGGCGCTGCGAAACGGCACTAGTCTCGCCGCAATCGAAACCACCCTCGAAGCGCGCGGTTACAACGCAACAAACGCCGGCGTCCTCACCGGAACCACGATCCGTCAGCACTGCCCCGACCAGGCGGGCAACGCGATGGCCCAAGCGCAGAATGCGAGCGCGTAGCCCAGCTGCCGGCATTTTCACCGACCTGGTGTCGTCAATCGGGCCGTAATAAGCCCAGATACAACGGGACTCAGGAGGCCGTGGGGACTCTAGGATTCGCCCAAGCGATCGATCGCTTGGGCCAGCGTCCTTTTGGTCCGCTCGAAAAATCCCAAAGTTTCCACGCCCATGGGCCCCGTGACGCGAATGTCAACGTTCAGCTCCTTGAAACGCCGGTAGCGCATGATCCTCAGTTCGATGCTTTGAGGATCAGAGCCCGAGTCGCTACTCGCTGTATACGTCACGGAGATCGATGCGGGGGCCTCCACGCGATCGAGGCAATCACGGAGGTCAGCCCCGGCCACGGTGCCCTGGTCGTTCGAGTGGCCGACGTAGTAGTCACTCTTTGTGGCAGGTGTCTTAAGCAATCCGGCGCACTCCGCGGCCACGTGTTCTAGGGCGTTCCATGCAGCGACCACGTCAGTACCGCTGATCTCCAATTCGGCCAGGTGACTAGTGCTTGTCACTCGCGTGATCGCCTCCTTCGCGCAGCAGTATAGAGAGAACGGCGCGACCTGTCGCTTATCCAGAGGTGAACTGCGGCGGTCCGGTTGCGCCGGTCGCGGTCGGAGCCGAAGTCATGCCTCTCGGCCCCAGCACTAACTTACTCAACATGTGTGTTATGGACCCGCCGGTTCGGGTAACCCGTAGTGCGAGAAGGTGTCCACTCGGGGCGCCGCTAGGGAGGAGCTGAAATGATCGGATCAATCATCCTTGCCCTCATCGTGGGCGCGATCATCGGTGTGGTGGCGCGTCTTGTCATGCCGGGTAGGCAAGACATCGGCATGCTCACGACGGTTCTGATTGGCGCTGTAGGCGGCCTGATCGGCTCAGCGGTGGCTAACCAATTTGGATATCACAACGCAAATGGTGGAGTCGCCTGGATTCCGTTTTTCATCGGAGTCGCCGCCGCCGTCGTGCTCATCGCGATCTACGAATCCGTGGTCAGCGGGCGTACCCGTCCCGGCCTCACGGGTCGGCGCGGCGCCACCGGCTTGACGGGTCGGCGTACGCGTACCAGGTTGCCGTTCGTCAGATAACCGGGTGACGCTCGCTCGAACCGGCGACAGATTCAGCCGACCACCAACAAGTGCCGAATTAGTCCACCCGTCGGGGCTCTGCGTTCAACTCACGGCTGCGGGACGTATTGCTGGCACGGTCGAAGGTCGGCGCCGCCGGGGCAGAGCAGCGGCAGTTGCGTCCAGCCGCCGTAGGTGCCGGGCACGTCCCAGGTGTTTTGCAGCGGCCCGTTGTATCGCGGCGGTCCCTCGCAGTTCCAGTCGCCTTGGAATAGGCAGCGAGGCTCGGCGCCGGCCGGCGCCGCGCTAAAGCTGCCACCGAGCGCGAGTGCCGCCGCGGTAGCCGCAAAGAATAAGCGCATCAACATGATTTGACCTCTCTCCGGTGGGTCGGGACGCTACGCGTGCCCACCGACACCGATGCCTGATCGGGGCGTGATGCGGAGGATCGGGGCCAGGTGGGGGATGCTAGTGGGCCACCTCCGGAGAGTAGGGGCGGCCGCAACTACCTCACCGCGGCGGTGCTTCCGGCACTTTCATCTCAAGGTAAGCGCGGATGACGGGTGGCTCGACCCTGACCGTGTGCGCTGGTAGTTCAGCGTCGGCGCGGTGTTCAATGAGGTAGTTGCGGTCGGTAATCGTCAGCGAATTCGAATTCCACCATTTGTCGAGCTTCTCGCGAACACGGCTTAGCTGGCTTGCTACCGGTTCGGCCAGCCTCCAGCGGTCCGAAGGCCCCCAAAGCTGCACTACCACAGCGGATCTGCCCAAGACGTCGGCGACGTGGGCAGCAACCTCAACTGAAAGTTTCCGACGCGGGTACCTCAGCAGCGCGATCTGGTCGCCAACAGCCAGTTCGCGTAGCCACAAGAGGCTGACAGCCTCCGCAGACCCGCCGGTCACCACAGAACCCTAGTGCCGAAATATCAGTTCGGATAGGGCCCAGTGTCGCCGCAGACATGAGTGGGCTCGCTCCTGCTGCCATTCACTGCCACGACTGTGGTTGCGATTTAAGCGAATTGACCTAGGTAAGGCTTCGGGGAAGGTCGGGCTGGGATAGGGAATCGATTTTTCGACAAAGTCCGATTCCCGATGGTCACGCCAAAATCGGCGTAATTTTTATCCATCCTGGGGCCCCGAGCAACTGAGGAAAGCGCATGATCAAAGCAGTAGTAATGCCCGCCGCGTTGGCGGCGGCCATCGCCAGCGCCCCTATGACGCAGGCAGCCCCGTGCAACAACCAGGCTTGCCTGGAAAAACCTTTCTCCGAAGCCGGTGGCCCTTACGTCGGCAACTGGACCGCCCACGGCGAGCATGTCGTCGTCAACGCTGATGGCAGCGGCACGGAAACCACCAACTACGGCA
>DASXJI010000091.1:0-1818 GCA_036497495.1 Mycobacterium sp. | reverse complement strand
CCCGGCCGATTAGTTCCATTCTTGCGGCCGAATCAAGCACTTCGTGTCCGCCGACACCTTTGCACGCGCAGAATCTAGGCTGGCCTTGTGAATTAGCCAACAGTAAGTGGGGTAGCCGGATGCATTGCAGCTATATCTGGTACGGGGATCGTGGCCGACGCGATTGACTGGAAATCACTGCGGGACAGAGCTATCCACGCAGCGCGCGGGGCGTATGCGCCGTATTCGGGTTTTCCGGTGGGCGCGGCGGCGTTGGTCGACGATGGCCGGATCATCGCCGGCTGCAATGTGGAAAATGTCTCATATGGGCTAGGTCTCTGTGCCGAGTGCGCGGTGGTGTGCGCGCTGCATTCGACGGGCGGCGGCAGGCTGCGCGCACTGGTGTGCGTTGATGGCGGCGGCGCACTGCTGACGCCGTGCGGCCGGTGCCGTCAGGTGTTGTTGGAGCACGGCGGGCCGGATCTGCTCATCGACCACCCCGAGGGGCCGCGACGGCTTGGGGTCCTGCTGCCTGACGCCTTCGGTCCGGACGATATCGCCGCTTACCCGCCGGGCCGCACGTGAATCACTTCGATGCGCCGACGGTGATCAGAACCAAACGCGACGGGGGCCGGCTGTCGGACGCTGCGATCGACTGGGTCATCGGCGCTTACACCGATGGGCAGGTCGCCGACGAGCAGATGTCGGCGCTGCTGATGGCGGTGTTCCTGCGCGGCATGGACTACGGCGAGACCGCGCGCTGGACGGCGGCCATGGTGGCGTCCGGTGACCAGCTGGACTTCACCGACTTGCGCCGCGACGGCAGTCCACTGAAGACCGTCGACAAACATTCCACCGGCGGGGTGGGGGACAAGGTCACGCTGCCGCTGGTATCGGTGATCGCCGCGTGCGGAGGCGCGGTGCCACAGGCCTCCGGCCGCGGACTCGGCCACACTGGCGGTACCCTGGACAAGCTCGAGTCGATCGCCGGTTTCACCGGAGTGTTGACCAATGCTCAAGTGCGACAACAACTGTGCGATATCGGCGCGGCCATCTTCGCGGCCGGCCAGCTGGCGCCGGCCGACGCGAAACTCTATGCGCTGCGCGATATCACGGCCACCGTCGAATCCCTGCCGCTGATCGCGAGTTCGGTGATGAGTAAGAAGATCGCCGAGGGGGCCGGCGCGTTGGTGCTCGACGTCAAGGTGGGCTCCGGTGCGCTGGTGCAGTCGGAGTCACGCTGTCGGGAGTTGGCCGAAACGATGGTGGCACTCGGCGCAGAACACGGGCTGCCGACCTGTGCGGTGCTGACCGACATGAATCTCCCGCTCGGTGCGGCTATCGGCAACGCGATCGAGGTTGCCGAAGCGCTGGAGGTACTGGCCGGCGGCGGTCCGCCCGACGTGGTCGAGCTGACCGTGGGTCTGGCCCGCGAGATGCTGAAGATCGCCGGGATCGACCAGCGGGACCCGGAACAGACATTGCGCGACGGGACCGCGATGGACCGATTCCGGGCACTGATCGCCGCGCAGGGCGGGGACTTGTCCGTACCGTTGCCGGTTGGTAAGTACTCCGAAACCGTTACCGCCGCCCGAAGCGGCACAATGGGCGATATCGACGCAATGGCAGTGGGGCTGGCGGTGTGGCGGCTCGGCGCGGGCAGGTCCCGTCCGGGTGAGAAAGTGCAGCCCGGCGCCGGGATTCACATCCACCGGCGCACCGGAAGCCCAGTGGCGGCTGGCGAGCCGCTGTTCACGCTCTACACCGATACCCCGCAGCGGTTCGCGCAGGCGATGGCCGAACTGGACGCGGGTTTCACAGTCACCGATACGCCGCCGG
>DASXJI010000090.1:0-1812 GCA_036497495.1 Mycobacterium sp. | reverse complement strand
GCCGCGACAGCCGAATTCGACCGCGGCCTAACAGTTTTGACTGGGGAAACCGGTACCGGCAAGACCATGGTCGTCACCAGCCTGCACCTGCTCGGCGGGGCCCGCGCCGACGCCAACCGGGTGCGCTCGGGGGCCGAGCGGGCCGTCGTCGAAGGGCGGTTCACCACTGCTGATCTCGACGAGAAGGCGGTGGCGCAGCTCGACGAGATGCTGGACGCCTCGGGGGCCGAACGCGACGAGGACGGCAGCATCATCGCGCTGCGCTCGGTCAGCCGCGCTGGACCGTCGCGAGCGTACCTCGGCGGCCGCAGCGTGCCCGCCAAATCGCTGAGTGGATTCACCACCGAGCTGCTGACGCTGCATGGGCAAAACGACCAGTTGCGGCTGATGCGACCCGACGAGCAACGCGGCGCGCTGGACCGGTTCGCAGACGTTGACACTCGACTGGAGCGCTATCGCAAACTGCGGGACGCATGGCAGTCTGCGCGCCGCGACTTCGTCGACCGGAGCAACCGGGCCCGCGAGTTGGCACAGGAGGCCGATCGGCTCAAGTTCGCGCTGCGCGAGATCGACAGCGTCGACCCCGCACCCGGCGAGGACGATGCGCTGATCGCCGACATCCGTCGGCTCTCGGAGCTGGACGCGCTGCGCGAGGCCGCATCCGCGGCCCGAGTCGCCCTGTCCGGGCTGGGCGACGACGCCTCCGCCGACCCGACCGGACAGCCCACGTCGGCGGCGGACAGTTTGGCGCGGGCCAAGACGGCGTTGGAATCGACGGAGGACGCGACGCTGCGTGCGTTAGCCACCCAGCTCGAGGAAGCGCTCACGGTCGTCGGCGACGCCGCGCGTGAACTGGGCGGCTACCTGGACGAATTGCCGGCGGATGCCAGCATGTTGGACACCAAGCTCGCACGGCAGGCCCAGCTGCGGACGCTGACCCGCAAATACGCCGCCGACATCGACGGCGTGCTGCAGTGGGCGGGCGAGGCGCGAGATCGGCTGGCGCACCTGGATGTTTCCGAAGAGGCGCTGGCCGGTCTGCGACGTCGCGTCGGCGAATTGGCACTCCAATTGGCTGATGCGGCAAGCGAACTCAGCAAGGTACGCAGCCAGGCCGCCAAGCGGCTGGCCAAACAGGTCACCACTGAGCTGTCAGGTTTGGCGATGGCCGATGCCGACTTCACCATCGAGGTGTCGACCATGCCGGCCGGCACCGACGATCCGGCCGCGCTGACGCTTGCCTCCGGCACCCGCGCCCACGCCGGTGGCGACGGCGTCGACCAGGTCGAGTTCGGTTTCGCCGCGCATCGCGGCATGACGGTGCTACCGCTGGCCAAGAGCGCGTCCGGCGGCGAACTGTCGCGCGTGATGCTCGCCCTCGAAGTGGTACTGGCGGCGCCGATGACAGGCACCACGATGGTGTTCGACGAGGTCGACGCGGGCGTCGCAGGCCGGGCGGCGGTGCAGATCGGTCGGCGGCTGGCCCGGTTGGCCCGCAACCGGCAAGTCATCGTAGTGACGCATCTGCCGCAGGTCGCGGCCTACGCCGACATACACCTCATGGTCGATAGCACTGGGCAAAACGGCGCCAGCGGGGTGCGCCGCCTCGACGGGGACGACCGGGTTGCCGAACTGGCCAGAATGCTGGCCGGGCTGGGTGATTCGGATTTCGCGCGTGCCCATGCCCGCGAACTGTTGGAGGCCGCGGACTGTGACCGGATTGCGACCTGAATACTGCATCTGGCCCTGTGACAGATGTGACAAGATATAACTTCTGAGGCCATTGTTACGGCGCGCCTCCCCGTTCGCAAT
>DASXJI010000089.1:0-6578 GCA_036497495.1 Mycobacterium sp. | reverse complement strand
CTCACGGTCCACGACTTTCGGGACATCGACTCCGACGCCGTTGCTGAGCGGCTCGCCGGCATCCGGGAAGCGAAGTCGCATCAGCAGCTCGACGGGCAGGTGTTCGAGCTGACCCTTTCATTGCTGCCCGGCGAGAGCTCGCGCCTGCATGTGGATTTGGACATGCAGGCCGCCGACGCGATGAGCTACCGCACCCTGATGGCCGATCTGGCGTCGCTGTATCAAGGGCGGCAGCTTCCCGACTTGGGCTACAGCTACCGGGAATACCGTCAGGAGATTGTGCGGCAGGAGGCCGAACCGCGACCGGCTCACGACGCTGACCGGGACTGGTGGTCACAGCGGATCCCTGAGCTGCCGGATCCGCCCAAGCTGCCATGGACGGGCCGAAAAGAACTTTCCCGCAACAGCACTCGATGCTGGCAGTGGCTGGATCCAGAAACCCGACACGCGCTGTTCGCGCATGCCCGTGCCGTGGGTATCACCCCCGCGATGATGTTTGCCGCGGCTTTCGCGCACACCTTGGCGTGCTGGTCGAGCACCTCGCGATTCCTGCTGAACGTGCCGCTGTTCGGTCGCCAGGCGCTGCATCCCGATGTCGACAGCCTGGTCGGCGACTTCACGTCATCGTTGCTGCTCGACATCGACCTGACCGCCACCACCGATGCGGTGTCACGGGCGCACGCTGTGCAGGACGCGATGCGGACCGCGGCAACGCATTCCAGCTATCCCGGTTTGTCCGTGCTGCGCGACCTTGGCCGCTACCGGGGCGCCCCGGTGCTCGCCCCGGTGGTGTTCACCAGCGCGCTCGGACTCGGCGAGCTGTTCTGTCGCGACGTCACCGCGGCTTTCGGCACGCCGAGCTGGATCATCTCGCAAGGGCCGCAAGTCTCGCTCGACGCTCAGGTCACCGAATTCGACGGCGGCGTCCTGGTGAATTGGGACGTCCGCGAGGACGTCTTCCCGGCGGGTGTGATCGACGCGATGTTCGCTCATCACATCGACGAGCTGCGTCGGCTGGCCTCCACCCTCGACGAGTGGGAAGCATCCGATCCGCCGGCGCTGCCGGCCGATCAGCGCGCGGTGCGCGACACGGTCAACAGCCGAACCGGCGACCCCAGCGGAGAGACGCTGCACCGGGGCTTTTTTCGCCGCGCCGAACAGCAGCCGGACGCGCCGGCGGTATTCGCCAGTTCCGGCGACCTTACCTACGCCCAGTTGCGCGACCAGGCATTGACACTGGCGTCAGCCTTGCGCGCGAACGGGATTCGCGAGGGTGACGTGGTTGCGGTGATGGGTCCTAAAACCGCTGAACAGGCGCCCGCGCTGTTGGGGATTCTGGCGGCGGGCGGGGCCTATTTGCCGATCAGTGTCGACCAGCCCCCTGACCGCGCGGAACGCATTCTGCAGGCCGGTCAGGTGAAGCTGGCCCTGATGTGTGGCGGCGAGCGACGCTCGTTGCCGGTGCCCGCGCTGACGATCGCCGATGTGTTGACCGGCACGCCCACCGACGCCGAGATTGACATCGCGGCAACCGATCCCGCCGCGCTCGCCTATGTGCTGTTCACCTCGGGCTCCACCGGAGAGCCCAAGGGCGTGGAGGTAACCCACGACGCCGCGATGAACACTGTCGAGTTCATCGCCCGGCATTTCGAGATCGGCGCGGCGGATCGTTGCCTGGCGTTGTCCACGTTGGAGGGCGACATCTCGGTGATGGACATCTTCGTCACCTTGCGGACCGGTGGATCGATCGTGGTGGTCGACGAGGCGCAGCGGCGCGATCCCGATGCCTGGGCCCGGCTCATCGACGCTCACAAAGTGACGGTGTTGCACTTCATGCCCGGCTGGCTGGAGATGCTGAGTGAGGTAGGCACCGGCCGCCTGTCATCGGTGCGGGTAATCCCCACCGGCGGCGACTGGGTGCGGCCCGAGGTTGTTCGCCGCCTTCGGGCCGAGGCGCCCGCGCTGCGCTTCGCCGGCTTGGGTGGAGCTACCGAAACCGCGATCCACAACACCATTTTCGAGATCGGCGACGTCGACGCACTCCCATCGGAGTTGACGGCGTTGCCGTTCGGCACGCCGCTTTCCAACAATGCCTGCCGGGTGGTCAACGATAAGGGCGCCGATTGCCCCGACTGGGTCGCCGGCGAACTGTGGGTGGCCGGACGCGGCGTCGCCCGGGGCTACCGCGGACGCCCGGATCTCACCGCCCAACGGTTTGTCGAGTACGACGGCCGGACCTGGTACCGCACCGGCGATCTGGCCAGATACTGGCCAGACGGGGTCCTGGAATTCGTGGGACGCGGCGATCACCGGGTCAAGATCAGTGGCTATCGGGTCGAAATCGGTGAAGTCGAGGTTGCGCTGCGCCAGATCCCGGGCGTGGCGATAGCGGTCGTATCCTTGGTGACGACCGCGGCCGGCGCCGATGTTCTGGCCGCAACTCTCCGGGTAGATGACCCACAGATGACCGTCGAACGGGTGCGTGAAGCGATGGCCGAACGTGTTCCCGCGCACATGATCCCGCAATACCTGTCGCTGGTGGAGCACATACCGTTCACGCTCAACGGCAAGATCGACCGACGCGTCGTCGCGGGCCAACTCGCCGCCGCGGTCAACGATGCGACCGCATCCGACCGCCGTCGTCTCCCGTCGACGCCGCTGGAATGCGCTCTGGCGGCGATCATCGGTGATGTGCTCGGTGTGGACGCGGTCGGTGTCGACGATGACTTCTTTGCCTTGGGCGGGGATTCGGTGCTGGCGACGCAGACCGTCGCTCGCATCCGGGCGTGGCTGGATGCCGCCGACGTGATCGTCGCCGACATCTTCGCCACCAGGACGGTCTCGGCACTTGCCGCCATGCTCATCCGCCGGGATTCCGACCCGGCGCGGCTCGATCAGGTCGCCGACCTGTACCTGGAAGTCATCCACATGGACGCCGGCCACGTTGCGGCCGCCATCGCTGGAAGTGAAGCAGTGCAATGATTTTCGACAATCTGACAGCGGTACCGAAGAAGGAATTCCCGACGTGGATCAAGCGGGTGCCCGCCCGCTTTGGGGGAAGTCGCGCGGGCGTCACCGTGGTGTTTCCACATGCCGGCGGGGCGGCCGTGGGCTATCGCAAGCTGGCAACCGCATTGGCGGCAGCGGGCGACACGTACATCGTGCAATATCCGCAGCGTGCCGAACGGCTCCGCGAGCCCGCCGCCCAGACCGTCCAGGATCTGGCGCGCGGTCTGTTCGTCGCCGGTCCGTGGCGCCAGATGGCGCCGCTGCGGTTGTTCGGTCACAGCATGGGCGCTGTCGTCGCCTTCGAGTTCGCCAGGATCGCCGAATCTCGCGGTGCCGCAGTGGAACGGCTGTGGGCGTCGGCGGCTCCCGCGCCGTCGGCCGTCGCGGCCAAGCCTGATCTGCCCACCAGCCACGACGATCTGATCGTCGATATCGTCGATTTCGGCGGCACAGATGCCGAGCTGCTTGCCGACCCAGAGTTCGCCGAGCTGCTGGTCACCGCGGTACGGGCCGATTATGCGGCGATCAATCGCTATAGCTGTAGCCCCGAAATTCAAATCTCCGCCGACATTTCCGTATTGGGAGCCCACGGCGACCTGCGCGTGGATGCCGCGGAACTTCAACTGTGGGAGGAGCACACCGCCGGCTCGTTCGATCTGTCCTGGTACGACGGCGGACACTTCTACCTCGACGATCACATCGAAGCCGTCGCCGCGCAGGTGAATGCCGGTGGCTGAGGACAGGTTTGCGGCCGACGATCCGGTCGTGATCGTCGGGATGGCGCTGGAAGCGCCCGGCGGGATCGACACCGCCGCAGCGTATTGGGAGTTGCTGGTCCACGGCCGCGAGGCACTGAGCCCGTTTCCCACCGATCGCGGCTGGTCGGTCCGCGAGCTGTTCGCCGGGTCACGGCGCAATGGGTTCAAAGAGATCCATGACCGTGGCGGATTCCTCACCGGCGCCACCACGTTCGATCCGGAGTTCTTCGGGATTTCGCCGCGTGAGGCCGTCGCGATGGATCCTCAGCAGCGTGTAGCGCTGCGGGTGTCGTGGCGGGCTCTGGAAAACAGCGGCATCAATCCGGACGACATGGCCGGCCACGATATGGGTTGCTATCTAGGCGCATCCGCCACCGGTTACGGACCGCAGATGGCCGAGTTCTCGGAATACAGCGGCCATCTGCTCGCCGGGACGGCCTTGAGCGTGATATCCGGCCGGATCGCATACACCCTGGGATCGATGGGCCCGGCGGTGACGATTGACTCGTCGTGCGCGTCGGCGCTGGTGGCTTTTCACGCTGCCGTGCGCGGAGTGCAGAACGGTGACTGCGACGTGGCACTGGCCGGCGGAGTCAACGTACTGGGCTCGCCGGGATTCTTCGTCGAGTTCTCCAAACAGCACGCCCTGTCTGACGACGGCCACTGCCGTGCTTTCAGCGCGCAGGCCAGCGGGACCGTCTGGGCGGAGGGGGCGGCGGTCTTTGTGCTGCAACGAAAGTCGGCGGCACTACGCGACGGGCGATACATCCTTGCTGAAGTTCGCGGCAGCGCCACCAACCACGACGGCCGCAGCGCCGGCCTGAGTGCGCCGAACGGCGCGGCCCAGGTCAGCTTGTTCCGGCGCGTCATCGCCGAGGCGGGCGTCCGTCCCGACGAGGTCGGGATGGTCGAAGGGCATGGCACCGGCACCAGGCTCGGGGACCGTACCGAGTTGCAGTCGTTGGCGCAGACATACGGCGACACCGAACCCGGGCGCGGCGCACTGTTGGGATCGGTGAAATCGAACCTCGGCCACGCCTTGGCTGCCAGTGGCGCGTTGGGTCTGGCCAAGATTCTGGTGGCCGCCGAGCACTGCGCGATACCGCCCACCTTGCACGCCGCCGAGGCGAGCCACGAAATCGACTGGGAACAGCAAGGTTTGCGCCTTGCGACTACTTTGACGTCGTGGCCTACCGTCAACGGTCAACGGTTCGCAGCCACGTCGGCATTCGGCATCGCCGGCACCAACGCCCACGTCATCGTCTCACTTCCCGAGGTGGCGTGATGCTGGCCCAACCGCTACCCGATGGGCGTGTGCCGGTTTTGCTTTCGGCGCATGACGAAACGCTGATCACGCAGGACGCATGGGCGATCCTCGGCTACCTTGACCGAATCGCGCCGGATCACGATCCGACGGCGCAAGTCGCATCCAGCCTGATCCGCCTACGACGTGCGCGACGGCACCGCGCCGTGGTGCGGGCAGCCAATCGGAGCGAACTGGTGCACGGCCTGTCCGCGCTGGCCCACGGCGAAGAGCATTCACTGGTCGTCCGGTCGTCGAAAGGCGTTGCGCCATCTGCCGCGTTCGTATTCCCGGGACAGGGCAACCAGTGGCAGTCGATGGGGGCCGATGCCTACCGCCGGCTGCCCGCCTATCGTGCCGAAGCTGACCGCTGCGCGGAGGCGTTCGTCGCGGCCGGATTGTCGTCGCCGCTGCCTTACCTGCAGGGTGACGAAGACCAGAAATGGTCACGGACCCAGATCCAGGGAGCGCAATTCGTCCACGCGGTCAGCTTGGCGTCGCAATGGCGATTCTGCGGAGTGCTTCCCGATATCACCATCGGACACAGCCTCGGTGAGATCGCGGCGGCCTATGTGGCCGAGAAGATCTCGTTATCCGATGCCGTCGCCCTGGTCGGTGCGCGCGCAGCGGCCGTCGACCGGCTGACCGGCCACTACGGCATGGCTGTGCTCGGCACCGGGGTCGACGAGGCGAACGCGCTGATCGGCGAAACACCCGGCTGGCTGGAAGTATCCGCGGTCAACGCACCGTCGGCCACCGTGGTGTCAGGTGACCACGACGCCGTGATCGCGGTAACGGAGCTGGCTCAGCAACGAGGCGTGTTCGCGCACCGGCTCAGCGTGGACTATCCAGGCCATACCAGCGCACTGCGGCCGCTGCGCGCCGAACTGAACGACCTGCTACCCACGTCGACCTTCGGCGGGAACCCTATGGCTTTCATCGGCTCGGCCACCGGTGCCGAAGTCGGTAGCGACGTTGACTTCGCTCAGTACTGGTATGAAAGCCTCTGCGGCACAGTGCGTTTTGACCGCGCGGTGGTGGCCGGCCAGAAATGCGGGGCCGACACCTTCATCGAGGTGTCCGCGCATCCTTCGCTGTTGTACCCGCTGGTCGAACTCGTCGGTGACGACTCGGCGGTGATCGTCGGCTCGGGTCACCGTGACGAGCCGATCAGCGATGCGTTGTCGGCGAACTTCGCCGCCGTTGCCATCGCCGATCCCGGCTACCCATGGGCCGACGCATTGCCCGCGGGTCTGAAACCACCGCTGCGCGGATTCCCCAATGCGCCAATGCGGGCGGTACATCTGTGGGCCGCGTCGCGACCCGGCACCGGCAAGGTCCCCGAGTCGACTGCCGCGCTGACCGTCGCCCTCGAAGATTGGCAGCCAACGGTGTTGCCGACGCCGGTTCACGAGACACGCAGCGGCATAGCGATCGTCGGTGACAGCGGCGCACCGCTGGTGCAGCTACTGACCGCCGCCGCAGCGACACATCACGGGTGTGAGTCG
>DASXJI010000088.1:0-6368 GCA_036497495.1 Mycobacterium sp. | reverse complement strand
GTCAACGCCGCGGCGGCGATCAGCCAGCCGAGCACCGCGATGGATCCCGCCGGTACGATCGCCAGCTTGGCGTTGCGGTGTTGCACGCGAACCAGATTCGGGTTGCGCTTGTCGTATTCGACATAAATCCTCATGCCCGCTGCCAATTCGGAGGGATACAGGACGCCGAGTTCGGGCCGATAGGTAACCCGGTCCGGCGTCACAAACTCGATGGTGGAGCGACGCGGACCGGCACTGAGCACCTCGGCCTCTGCGACACCCATATCGTGTTTGATCGCAATGTCATTGCGCACGGCGCCGGCCACCAGCAGCAACGACTGCAGCGTGACCAGAGCGATCACGATCAGCACCCCGATGCGTGCCCAACGTAGGGCGCGGTGCCCGCGGGTATTGGGAAACTCGCCGCTGCGGCCGTGAATGAGAATGCGCCACCAGGCTTTCAGCGCCGCGAGAGCACTGGCAAGTCGATTCACAACGCGGCCTTGATCGCAGCGTGCAACTGCCGCAGCGTGGATCGGTCGGCTTTGACTTCGAGCACCCGCAGCCCGGCGGGCGGCTCGTGGAGTGCGGCGCCAAGTGCGTCGACCTCGATCTGGCGACTGTCGATGTGGTACGCGCGGCACAGCGCGCCGACGTCGACGTCGTGCGGGGTGCCGAAGACCCGGGCGGACAGGTCGGAGAACCGCGGGTCGCCCTGCTCGAGCAGTTCGAAGATGCCGCCGCCGTTGTCGTTGGACACCACGATGGTCAGGTCGGCCGGCACCGGCTCGGTCGGCCCGATCAGCAGGCCGGAACTGTCATGAACGAAGGTCAGGTCACCGATCAGCGCGATGGTGCGGCCACCGCTCGTGTCGTGGGACTGGAACCCCTCATGGGCCAGAGCAGCCCCGATCGCCGTGGACACCGTCCCGTCGATGCCGGCCACCCCGCGGTTGGAACGCACCTTGATGCGGTGCGGGTTCAGGCCCACCAGCGCCACGTCGCGCACCGGATTGGAGGCGCCCAGCACGAGTTGGTCGCCGGGCCGCAGCACGTCGGTGACAGCGGCGGCCACGTGTAGGCCGGTGGTCAGCGGGTGGGCAGCAAGCTGCGCACGTACCGTGGCGACGGCGTGCCCGTTGAGTTCGGCGCAGCGGCTCAGCCAGGCCGGGTTCGGCTGGCCGGTGGTGACCGCGCGGGTGCCGGTGGCCTGCGAGTTGCCCGAGACGTCGGGCCAGCGCGGCCCGGTGGTCAGCGCGTACACCGGCACGGACGGGTCGGCCAGCAGCGCCGACACCGGTCGGTGCAATGTGGGGCGGCCCAACATGATCACCTGCTGAGGGCGCAGCAGCGGCAACGCCAACGGATGCAGCGGGTTGGCCGCCGGCGGCGCGGTCGGCTCGGCGACGGTCGGCAACGCCGCCAGCTCGGGTTGCTCACCGGCTCCGTGTCCGGCGATGACGACGGTGTTCAAACTCAGGTCGATGTCCAGCGGCTGGTCGAAACTGACCGCCGGGGTGTAGGTCCACGGCCTGCCGTCGGGCCGGCCCTGCGGGGTCGGGCCGGGCTCGGCGTCGGGCACCAGCGGCTCGCGCAGCGGGATGTCGAAATGCACCGGGCCGGCGTTGGCGCTGCGCGCTCCGGTCGCGGCCACCAGCACGCGGCAGGTGGCCGATCGCCAGGTCGCGTTGAGCGCATCCATCCGCTCGGGGGCATCCTCGGCCAGCCCGAGACTGATCGTGGCGCGGACCTGGGTACCGAAATAGCCCAGCTGCTCCATGGTCTGGTTGGCGCCGGTACCGAGCATCTCGTAGGGCCGGTTGGCCGACAACACGATCAGCGGCACGCGGGCGTAATTGGCCTCGACCACCGCCGGGCCTAAGTTGGCCACCGCGGTGCCCGACGTCATGGCGACGCAGACGGGTGTGCCCGCGGCGATCGCCAGCCCGATGGCCAGAAATCCGGCGGTGCGTTCGTCGATGCGGACATGCAGCCGGACCCGGCCGGCCCGGTCGGCGTCCTGCAACGCGAACGCCAGCGGGGCGTTGCGCGACCCCGGGCACAACACCACATCGCGGACACCGCCGCGGATCAGTTCGTCGACGACGACGCGGGCCTGTGCCGTCGAGGGATTCACCAGATCAGCCTAGTCGGCGGCGGACAGCGCAGTCGTTTCGCCGACTGTGCAGCTTCTGGTCATGAAAACGGTGATTTGGCGCTCACAACCTGCACACTCGGCACCGGAGTGTCAGTACCCCATGCTGGCGAAGAACTTCAGCACGGCGGCGTTGACCACCTCGGGCCGCTCGAGGAACCCGAGATGCCCGGTGTCGGCGATCTGCTGGTACTGGCCGCCGGGGATGGCGTCGGCAACTTCTTTACCCAGGTGCGGCGGCGTCACCACGTCGTCGGCGAAACCGATCACCAGCACCGGCGTCGTGATGCCCCGGTAGGCCGGTAGCCGGTTGCCCTGCGGGGAAACCCAGCCCTGGCGGACCAGCCCCGGGGTGATCTTGATCGGCCAGACGTTGAACATGCCGATCCACTCCGAGACGACCTCGTCGTTGCTCAGCGTTTTGGGGGAAAAGCTTTCCAGCAAACGGATTTTGGCATCGTAAGCGGTGGGAATTTGCACCCCGGAGGCCGCGAGCTCGTCCTCGGCAGAGCGGAAGAACTCGCGCGCCGCGTCCAGCCGGCCGCGGGTGGCCATCAGCACCGCCTGGCTCACCAGCTCAGGCCGGGTCAACAACAGCTCCTGGGCGATGTAGGAACCCATCGATACCGCGACGATGCGCACCGGCCCGACGCCGATCGACTCGATCAGCGCCGCGGTGTCGGCGACCATGCTCTCGGTGTTGAACCCGTCGGCGTTCGCGGTCGCCCCGACCCCGCGGTTGTCGAACGTGATGACGCGGTAGCCGGCGTCCAGGAATGCGGGGACCTGATGCAGATGCCAGGTGCGTCCCAGACCGCCGCGACCGGCGATGAAGAGGACGGGCTCCCCCGTCCCGCTGTCGTCATAAGCCAGGTTGATCACGACGACGAACCTACGCGACACCGCGGCGTTGGCAGTATTTGGCAGTCCGCGGCGTCGAGCTGGCAGCGGGTTCTGGCCTTCACTGTCCACATGACACAACTGGCACTCACGCAGGCAACCATCGAATACCAGGAGTTCGGGCCGCAGGATTCGGTGCATCCGCCGGTGTTCTTCGTCCACGGCGTCTTGGTCAACGGCGAGCTGTGGCACGGCGTCGCCGAAGAGCTGGCGCGGCGTGGTTACCGCTGCGTCGTGCCGACCTTGCCGCTGGGATCGCACACCATTGCGGTCAAGGACGCCGGCGCACTCTCGCTGCACGGCGTCGCGGGGATCGTCAACGACGCGATCGAGGCCCTCGACCTGTCCGACGTGACGCTGGTCGGCAGCGACACCGGCGGCGGAATCTGTCAGCTGGCCGTCGACGCCCGGCCGGACCGGATCGGCCGGCTGGTGCTGACCAACTGCGACGCCTTCGACCAATGCCCGCCGTTCCCGTTCGACGTGGTGTTCAGCCTGCTTCGCGGCCCGATCTCGATCAAGGCCCTGATGGGGCCGATGCGGCTGCCGGCGTTGCGAAATTCGGCGCTCGGCTTCGGCCTGTTGATCAGCCGACCCGACAACCAACTCACCGCCGGCTGGATTGCGCCCTGCCTGAACGACGCCCGGATCTGTCGTGATCTGGCAGCGCTGCTACGCCAGATCGGCGTCACCGATCTGACCGACGTCGCGACCCGGCTGCCCCGGTTCGACAAGCCGGTGACGCTGGTCTGGGGTCAGGACGATCGGGTTTTCAAACCAAGCCTGGGCCGACGGCTGGCGGCGGTGTTCAGCAACGCGAAGCTGATCGAGGTGCCGGGTTCACGGACCTTCGTCTCGATCGACCAGCCGGGCGCCGTGATCGACGCTATCGCCGGTTAGCGGCGGGCGACCTTGCCGCGGGCGGCAGCCAGCGCGCTGTTCCACAGCAGTTGTGTACCGGCCTTGAGCTGAGCCGGTTTGGCGATATCGCGGGCCATCAGCGCGGTGGCAGCCGCCTTGGTCTTCGCCGATGCTTTGGACATGTGGCCGCTGTCGAACGGCGGCTGCGGGTCGTACTCCATTGACAGCTGAATGACCTTCGCGCGTTCCTCTCCGCCGATCTGGCCGGCCAGCCAGAGCGCCAAGTCGATGCCCGCCGACACCCCCGCGCTGGTGACGATCCGGCCTTCGTGTACCACCCGTTCATCGCCAACGGGCTTGGCGCCCAGGGCTTTCAGCATGGTCAGTGCCGCCCAGTGCGAGGTGGCACGTTTACCGTCGAGCAACCCGGCGGCGGCGAGGATGACTGAACCCGAGCACACCGACGTCGTCCAGGTTGCGGTCTGGTGCGCGGAACGCACCCAGTCCAGCAGCACCTCGTCGCGGGCGTGTTCGATGGTGGTCATCCCGCCCGGCACCAAAATGACGTCCGGCGTTGGGGTTTCGGCGAACGATTGGGTTGCCCCGATGAGCAGGACGCCGGAGTCGGCGGTGATCGGGCCCGGTTCGTGCCACACGAAGCGGACCTCGACGTCGGGCAGCCAGCGCAGCACTTCGTAGGGGCCGATGAAATCCAGCGCCGTGAAGCCCGGATAAATCACGATCGCGATCTGTGTCATGAGATGCTCCTCGGGTTCAGGCGAATGTTTTGCGGTATTGGTCGGGCGATATGCCTACTCGTCGAATAAAGTTGCGGCGCATCGTTTCTGCGGTGCCAAAGCCACACCGCGTCGCGATCGTCATCACGGTGTCTTCGGTTTGCTCGAGCTGGCGACGCGCCGCCTCGGTGCGGACCCGTTCGACGTAAGCCCCGGGCGCCTCGCCGACTTCGTCGGTGAACACCCGGGTGAAGTGCCGTGGGCTCATCGCGGCGAGCCGGGCCAGCTCGGTGATGCTGTGCGGGCCGCCCGGTTCGGACTCGACGGCGTCCTGCACGGCACGGATCGGTTCACGTCTGGCCCGCGCCACCCATACCGGCGCGGCGAACTGTGTCTGCCCGCCGGGCCGGCGCAGGTGCATCACCAGATGTCTGGCCACCGTTTGAGCCACCTCTGTCCCGTGGTCGTCTTCGACCAGCGCCAGCGCTAAGTCGATGCCCGCGCAGACGCCGGCGGCCGTCCACACCGTCGGCGAGCTACGCACGAAGATCGGGTCGGGATCGACATCGATCGTCGGGAATTCCCGCGCCAAGTCCTCGGCGTGAGCCCAGTGAGTGGTCGCCCGGCAACCGTCGAGCAGGCCGGCCTGGGCGGCCAGGAAGGCTCCGGTGCACACGGTGACGACCCGGCGCGCCTGCGGTGCCGCGGCGCGTATCCAGTCGATCAGCTTCGGGTCGCGCCGATCGGGGCGGGTGCCCTGACCTCCCGGCAAAACCAGGGTGTCGACGGGCTCCGGCGGGTTGGGCAGTCGGGCGGTGCCGAAAGTCAGGCCGGTCCCGGTGGCCACTGGCCGCCCGTCGAGGGACGCCAGCTCCGGCTGGTAGCCCTCTTTGCCCTGCGCGGACAGCGCCAACGATGCTCCCGCGAACACATCGAATGGCCCCACCAGGTCGAGCGCCTGCACGCCCGCAAAGCCGACGATCAGCACTTTTCGCGTCATACCGCCAGTGTTGGCGATAGCACCCCATGTCGTCTACGCCCTGCACCCCACAAATCAGGACAACAGCGGATAGCAGGCCTTGATCCGGTCGATCCACCACTGTCGGCGCAGCGGCGTCGCGGCCAGTGCCTGCAGCCGCGCCGGGTCCGGGATGACCGGCCCGACCGTGAGGTAGCCGTCGATGGGCGCGACGGGCTCGGCGACGTCCTCGGCGAACAGCCTGCCGGTGCCCAGCCCGCAGGCATGATCGAGATTCGGCAGGGCCGCGGCCGCGGCCAGCCCGGCCGCGATGCCCACCGCCGAGTCCAGCGCACTGGAAACCACGACGGGAATGTCGATCTGCGCGGCGATCTTCAGCATCGCCGAAATACCGCCCAGCGGGGCAACTTTCAGCACCGCGATGTCGGCGGCGCCGGCGCGGACCACGGCCAGCGGATCACCGGCTTTGCGAATGCTCTCGTCGGCGGCGACCGGCACGTCGACCCGCCGGCGCAGCTCGGCCAGTTCGTCGACGGTCGCGCAGGGCTGCTCGAGGTATTCCAGCGGGCCGAGAGCGGCGGCGGCAGCGGCGGCTTGGTCGACGGTCCAGGCGCCGTTGGCGTCGACCCGCACGGTGGGCACCAGGTCGCGGACCGCTTCGACCCGGGCCACGTCGTCGTCGAGGGTCTGCCCAGGCTCGGCGACCTTCACCTTCGCGGTACGTGCGCCCGGGAAGCGGGCCAGTATTTCGGGCACC
>DASXJI010000087.1:0-6367 GCA_036497495.1 Mycobacterium sp. | reverse complement strand
GTTCGCCCGTGCCGAGTTCGGTCCGCAAGCGCGCACCAGGATTCGCCCGCACTTCTTCCCCTTCACCGAGCCGTCGGCGGAGGTCGACGTCTGGTTCGAGAACAAGAAGGGTGGCGCCGGCTGGGTGGAGTGGGGCGGTTGCGGGATGGTGAACCCGAACGTGTTGCGCGCCGTTGGCATTGACCCGCACGAATATTCGGGCTTCGCGTTCGGCATGGGCCTGGAACGCACGCTCCAGTTCCGCAACGGCATTCCGGATATGCGCGACATGGTCGAAGGTGATGTCCGGTTCTCATTGCCGTTCGGGGTGGGGGCCTGATGCGCGTCCCCTATAGCTGGCTGCGGGAGGTCGTCAGCGCCGGCGCCCCGGGCTGGGACGTAAAACCCGCCGACCTCGAGCAGGCGCTCATACGCATCGGCCACGAGGTTGAAGAGATCATCACCCTTGGCCCAGTCGACGGTCCACTGACGGTGGGACGTGTCGGTTCGATCGAAGAGCTCACCGAGTTCAAGAAGCCGATCCGCGTCTGCACGGTCGATGTGGGCGAAGACAAGCCACGCGAGATCGTCTGCGGAGCAACCAACTTCGCCGTTGGTGATCTGGTGGTGGTGGCGCTGCCCGGGACCACGCTGCCCGGCGGGTTCAACATCGTTGCACGCAAGACCTACGGCCACACCTCCGACGGGATGATCTGCTCGGCGGCCGAACTCGGTTTGGCCACAGACCATTCCGGCATCCTCGTGCTGCCGCCGGGAACCGCCGAGCCCGGTGCGAGCGGCGCCCAGGTACTCGGACTCGACGACGTGATCTTCGACGTGGCCATCACCCCGGACCGGGGCTATTGCATGTCGGTGCGCGGACTGGCCCGCGAGATCGCCTGCGCTTATGATCTCGACTTTGACGACCCCGCTGACGTGCCTGCGCTGCCGCGCGAAGGGGAGGCCTGGCCGCTGGCGGTTCAGCCCGAGACCGGTGTGCGCCGGTTCGCGCTGCGCCCGGTCACCGGTATCGACCCAACTGCCGTGTCGCCCTGGTGGTTACAGCGCCGGCTGCTACTCAGCGGAATTAGGGCGATTTCACCGGCCGTCGACGCGACGAACTACGTCATGCTCGAACTCGGTCACCCGATGCACGCGCACGACCTCAACCGGATCACGGGCGGACTCGCAGTGCGGTTCGCCGCGGATGGCGAGACGGTCGAGACGCTCGATGACGTCGAACGCCGGCTCAATCCGGCCGATGTGCTGATCGTCGACGATGTCGCGACGGCGGCGATCGGCGGCGTGATGGGATCGGGCAGCACCGAGATGCGCGACGACTCCACCGATGTGCTGCTGGAGGCCGCGGTGTGGGATCCGGCTGCGGTGTCGCGGACCGCGCGACGGCTGCGTCTGCCCAGCGAAGCCGCCCGGCGCTACGAGCGGGGGGTCGACCCGGCCGTTTCCGTTGCGGCGCTGGATCGCTGCGCGTCATTGCTCGCCGAAATCGCCGGCGGTGAGGTCTCGGCGAAGCTCACCGACTGGCGGGGGGATCCGCCCCGGGAGGATTGGGCTGGGCCTCCGATCCGGATCGCCGCTGACCTGCCGGACCGCATCGCCGGAGTGAGCTACGCCCAGGGCACGACGGCCCGGCGGTTGACCCAGATCGGCGCCGCGGTCAGTGATGCCGGCGACAGCCTGACCGTCACGCCGCCGAGTTGGCGCCCCGATCTGTTGCAGCCGGCCGACTTGGTCGAGGAGGTGCTGCGGCTGGAGGGTCTGGACGTCATTCCGTCGGTGCTGCCGGCGGCGCCGGGCGGCCGTGGACTGTCGGCGACGCAGCGCCGCCGCCGCGCCATCGGCAAGTCGCTGGCGCTGTCCGGCTACGTCGAGATCCTTCCGACGCCGTTCCTGCCCGCCGGTGTTTTCGACGACTGGGGCCTGCCCGCCGACGACGCACGGCGAACGACCACGCAGGTGCTCAACCCGCTGGAAGCCGATCGGCCGCATCTGGCCACGACGTTGCTGCCGGGGCTGCTCGAGGCTCTGGCGCGCAACGTCTCTCGCGGCATTGTCGATGTGGCGCTGTTCGCCGTCGCGCAGGTGGTGCAGCCGACCGAGCAGACCAAGGCTGTCGCGCTGATCCCGGTGAACCGGCGGCCCACCGACGACGAGATCGCCGCTCTGGACGCATCGCTTCCGCGACAGCCGCAGCACGTGGCCGCGGTCTTGACCGGACTGCGCGAGCCCCGCGGACCGTGGGGCGAAGGTCGGCGAGCCGAGGCGGCCGATGCTTTTGAGGCGGTGCGAATCATTGCCCACGCCAGCGGAGTTGAGGTGACGCTGCGGGCCGCGCAGCACCTGCCGTGGCATCCGGGCCGCTGCGCAGAAGTACTCGTCGGCGAGACCGTGGTCGGCCACGCCGGGCAGTTGCACCCGGCGGTGATCGAGCGTTCCGGCCTGCCCAAGGGCACCTGCGCGGTCGAGCTCAATCTCGACGCCATCCCGATCGTCGATGCGTTCCCGGCACCGCGCGTTTCCCCGTTTCCCGCGGTATTCCAAGACGTCAGCCTCGTCGTGGACGCCGACGTCCCCGCGCGGGCGGTGGAGGACGCTGTTCGCGACGGCGCGGGGGAACTGTTGGAGGATGTCCGGCTGTTCGATGTGTTCACCGGCCCGCAGGTCGGCGACGACCGCAAGTCGCTGACCTTCGCGCTGCGCTTCCGCGCGGCCGACCGCACCCTCACCGAAGACGAGGCCAGCGCCGCTCGCGATGCGGCGGTGCAGTGCGCAGCCGAGCAGGTCGGCGCGGTAATGCGCGGCTGAGTCAGCCGCCGAGAATGAGTTTGCATTGGCGTGCATAGTCATGCAACGATGGGCATCATGAGCCAGGGCATACGGGTCGCGATCGCCGGCGCCAGCGGCTACGCGGGCGGCGAGATCCTGCGGCTACTGCTCGGGCATCCGGCCTACCACGATGGACGCCTGACGATCGGCGCACTGACCGCCGCCGCCAGCGCGGGCACCCCGTTGGCCGAGCACCATCCACATCTGGTGCCCTTGGCGCAGCGGGTGCTGGAGCCCACCGAGCTTGACGTTCTGGATGGTCATGATGTTGTTTTTCTGGCCCTGCCGCACGGGCATTCGGCGGCGTTGGCGCAACAACTCGATCCGCAAACCTTGGTGGTGGACTGCGGCGCGGATTTCCGGTTGAGCGACGCCGGCGCGTGGGAGCGCTTCTACGGCTCCCCACACGCGGGCAGCTGGCCCTACGGGTTGCCTGAGCTACCCGGTAATCGGGAGGCGCTGCGCGATGCCCGGCGCATTGCCGTACCGGGCTGCTATCCGACCGCCGCGGTCTTGGCGCTCTTTCCCGCCGTGGCAGCCGATCTCATCGACCCCGCCGTCACCGTCGTCGCGGTCAGCGGCGCCTCGGGTGCGGGCCGGGCAGCAAAAACCGATCTGCTCGGGTCGGAGGTCATTGGTTCGGCGCGCGCCTACAGCATTGCCGGCGCGCACCGGCACACTCCCGAAATCGTTCAGGGACTCAGCCAGGTAACCGGTCGCGACGTAACGGTGTCATTCACGCCGGTGCTCATCCCGACCTCACGCGGAATTTTGGCCACCTGCACCGCACGGACCACGTCACCGCTGTCGCAGCTGCGGGCTGCTTACGAAAAGGCCTATCACGACGAGCCTTTCGTACATCTGTTGCCCGAAGGACAATTGCCGCGTACCGGTGCAGTGATTGGCAGCAATGCCGCCCACATCGCGGTCGCCGTCGACGAGGACGCGGCCACCTTCGTCGCGATCGCGGCGATCGACAACCTGGTCAAGGGCACCGGCGGCGCCGCCGTGCAATCGATGAACCTGGCCCTGGGTTGGCCGGAGGCCGAAGGTCTTTCGGTGGTCGGGGTGGCACCGTGACTCGCGCAGACCTCGCGCCACTGGTACGCGCACAGGGCGTCACCGCTCCGGCGGGTTTTCGTGCCGCCGGCATCGCGGCCAACATCAAGGCATCGGGTGCACCCGATCTCGCGCTGGTGTTCAACGAAGGACCCGATCACGCGGCCGCCGGGGTCTTCACCCGCAACAAGGTCAAAGCGGCGCCGGTGTTGTGGACCCACCAGGTGCTGGCCGACGGCCAGTTGCGGGCGGTAGTCCTGAATTCCGGTGGTGCCAACGCCTGTACCGGGCCGGGCGGATTTCAGGATACCCATGCCACCGCCGAGCGCCTGGCCGCCGCGTTGTCAGAGTGGGGCACCGAGATCGGGGCGATCGACGTTGCGGTGTGTTCCACCGGCTTGATCGGTGACCGACTGCCGATGGACAAGGTTCTCGCTGGCGTCGTGAATCTGGTGCACGAGATGGCCGGCGGCATCTCCGGCGGCGAAGACGCCGCCCGGGCCATCATGACCACCGACACGGTGCCCAAACAGGTTGCGCTGCACCATCCGGGCAACTGGTCGGTAGGTGGCATGGCCAAGGGCGCCGGAATGCTGGCGCCCTCGCTGGCCACCATGCTGTGCGTGCTCACCACCGATGCCGTCGCCGATGCATCCGCGCTCGAGCAGGCGCTGCGGCGCGCCACCGCGGTGACGTTCGACCGGCTCGACATCGACGGCAGCTGCTCGACCAACGACACCGTGCTGCTATTGGCCTCAGGTGCAAGCGAAATCGCGCCCAGCCAAGCCGATCTCGACGATGCGGTGCTGCGGGTCTGCGACGATCTGTGCGCCCAATTGCAAGCCGACGCCGAGGGGGTCACCAAGCGCATCACCATCAGCGTGACCGGTGCGGCGAGCGAAGACGACGCCGTCACTGCGGCCCGGGTGATCGCGCGCGACAGCCTGGTGAAGACCGCGCTGTTCGGTTCCGACCCGAACTGGGGCAGGGTGCTCGCCGCCGTCGGCATGGCGCCGGTAGAGCTCAACCCGGACCGGATCACCGTGTCGTTCAACGGCTCAGCGGTATGCGTCGACGGCGTCGGCGCGCCGGGGGCACGCGAGGTGGACCTGTCGGCCACCGAGATCGAGGTTGCCGTCGACCTGGGGGTGGGGTCCGCGCAGGCGGCGATCCGGACCACTGACCTGTCGCACGCTTACGTCGAAGAGAATTCCGCGTACAGCTCATGATCACACCACCTCCTCCTCATCGCTTCGTCCCCCTCGCCGCTGCGCGGCTGGAGGCACCCCCACTGCATCGTCGGCGGCGGTCATGATCTCGACCGAGGTCAAAGCGCGGGTGCTGGCCGAGGCGCTGCCCTGGTTAACCCAGTTGCACGGCAAGATCCTGGTGGTGAAATACGGCGGCAACGCCATGACCAACGAGACGCTGCGGCGTGAGTTCGCCGCCGACATGGCTTTCCTGCGCAACTGCGGCATTCACCCGGTCGTGGTGCACGGTGGTGGCCCGCAGATCAGCGCCATGCTCAAGCGGCTGGGCATTGCCGGCGACTTCAAGAGCGGATTCCGGGTCACCACACCCGAAGTACTCGACGTCGCGCGGATGGTGTTGTTCGGTCAGGTCGGCCGTGAGCTGGTCAACTTGATCAACGTGCACGGCCCGTACGCGGTCGGTGTCACCGGTGAAGACGCGAATCTGTTCACCGCGGTCCGACGCCGTGTCAGCGTCGACGGTGTTGACACCGACATCGGCCTGGTAGGCAACATCGCTACGGTGAACCCCGCGGTGGTGCTGGATTTGATTGCCGCCAACCGGATTCCGGTGGTGTCGACACTGGCACCCGACATCGACGGCGTGGTCCACAACATCAACGCCGACACCGCAGCGGGCGCATTAGCCGAGGCGTTGGGAGCCGAGAAGCTGCTGATGCTCACCGACGTCGAAGGCCTCTACACCAAGTGGCCGGACCGGGATTCGCTGGCCAGCCAAATCGACACCGCCGCTTTGGCGCAACTGCTACCGACGCTGGAGACCGGCATGATCCCGAAAGTCGAGGCCTGCCTACGGGCGGTAACCGCAGGAGTGCCCAGCGCCCATGTCATCGACGGCCGCGTCGAGCATTGCGTGTTGGTCGAACTGCTCACCGACCAAGGCTCTGGCACGAAGGTGGTAAGCGCCAATGAGTGAGACCGACGCCATCCAGCAGCGGTGGTCCGCAGTGATGATGAACAACTACGGTATCCCGCCGGTCGCTTTGGCCAGCGGCAACGGCGCCGTGGTCACCGACGTGGACGGCAAGTCCTACCTGGATCTGCTCGGTGGCATCGCGGTCAACGTGCTCGGGCATGGGCACCCCGCTGTGCTCGACGCCGTCACGCGACAGATGTCGACGCTGGGACACACCTCCAACCTGTATGCCGCCGAACCCGGCATCGCGCTGGCCGAGGCGCTGGTTGGCCTCCTCGGCACCGATGCAGAAGCA
>DASXJI010000086.1:0-1844 GCA_036497495.1 Mycobacterium sp. | reverse complement strand
CTGGCGCAGCTGCGGACGCAGAGCGCGGCCCTGGACCAGATCTGGATGAATATCTCCGCGGCGTCGCGGCAACTGCAGGGATTCATCGCCGAGAACCGGCAGGAGCTGCGGCCCGCACTGGACAAGCTCAACGGGGTGTTGGCGATCATCGACAACCGCAAGGAGCGCCTGCAGAAGGCCATCCCGATGGTCAATGCCTACGTCATGTCGCTTGGCGAGTCGGTTGCGTCGGGCCCGTTCTTCAAGGCATACGTGGTGAACCTGCTGCCAGGTCAATTCGTGCAGCCGTACATCAATTCCGCGTTCTCTGACCTGGGACTGGACCCGGCGACATTGCTGCCGTCGCAGTTGACGGACCCGCCGACCGGTCAGCGCGCGACTCCGCCATTGCCGATGCCATACCCGCGGACCGGCCAGGGCGGCCAGCCGCGGCAAAATCTGCCCGACGCGATCACCGGCAACCCGGACAACCATCAGTGCGGTGTGCCTGGGGTGGCTTTGCCCGGTCCTGGCTGCTACCCCTATCGACAGCCGCCTCAGGCGCCGCCACCTGGCGGTCCACCGCCGGGGCCGCCCCTTGTTCCCATTCCCGCGCCGGCGCCCAAGCCGATCATTGTGAACGACCCGCCGATGCGACCGGGGGGCCAACCGTGATGACCTGGCTTCGAAACAACTCCCGCCTGGTGCTCGCGAGCACGCTGGTCCTGCTGCTCGTTGGCGGCTTGTTCGCCGCGATGCGAGTCAGCGATCAGGTCGCCCACACCTTGGTGGTCGGCTACTTCGACAACAGCAACGGCGTGTTTCCCGGCGACGACGTGCGCATCCGGGGCGTGCCAGTGGGCAAGGTCGAAAAGATTGAACCGCAGCCCCTGCGGTCGAAGATTTCTTTCTGGTTCGATCGCAAGTACAAGGTCCCCGCCGATGCTAAGGCGGTAATCCTGTCGCCGCAGCTGGTGACGGGTCGGGCCATCCAGCTGACCCCGCCCTACACCGGCGGGCCCACGATGGGCAACGGCGCGGTCATTCCCCAGGACCGCACGGCGGTGCCAGTCGAGTGGGATGACTTGCGAGACCAACTCCAGCGCGTCACCGAATTGCTGAAGCCCACCCAGCCGGGCGGCGTGAGCACGCTGGGTTCGCTTGTCAACACTGCCGCCGACAACCTGCGCGGGCAGGGCCCCACCATCCGCGACAGCATCATCAAACTGTCGCAGACGGTGTCCGCACTCGGTGACCACAGCAAGGACATCTTTTCCACGTTCAAAAACCTATCGACGCTGGTGACGGCGCTGCACGATAGTGCCGATCTGCTCGAACAGCTGAACCGCAACCTGGCCGCGGTCTCGTCGGTGCTGGCCGACAATCCGAACAAGGTCGGTCAGACGGTGGAGAGCCTCAACGGGGTCCTGAACGACTTGCAGAGCTTCGCCGCAGACAACCGTGAGGCCATCGGCACCACGTCGGACAAGCTGGCGTCGATCACCACGGCGGTGGTCCAAAGCCTCGACGACATCAAGCAGACGCTGCATATCGGCCCGACGGTATTGCAGGACTTCAACAACATCTTCGAGCCGGCCAACGGTGCGCTGACCGGCGCGCTGGCGATCAACAACTTCGCCAACCCGATCGCCTTCCTCTGCGGAGCGGTGCAGGCCGCCTCCCGACTCGGGGCCGAGCAAGCGTCGAAACTTTGCGCGCAGTACCTGGCGCCGATTTTCAAAAACCGCCAGTACAACTTCCCGATGATCGGAGAGAACCTCTTCGTCGGACCACAGGCCAGGCCCAACGAGGTCACCTACAGCGAGGACTGGATGCGGCCCGACTACGTTCCGCCAGCTAATACG
>DASXJI010000085.1:0-5903 GCA_036497495.1 Mycobacterium sp. | reverse complement strand
TCAGCCGACCTGCGACAGAAGCTCCTCGGCTGCGCCGATGACTCGTTCGCGATCGCTGGCCACCAATCCGATCCGGGTGCGACGGTCCACGATGTCTTCGACGGTCAGCGCACCCTCGTGGGTGATCGCATACTCGAATTCCGCACGCGTCACGTCGATCCCGTCGGCCACCGGCTCGGCGGGCCGCTCACACGTTGCGGTGGCGATGACGTTGGCCGCCTCGGCCCCGAAGCGCAGCACCAGCGATTCCGGCAGGCCGGCCATCGGCGCGACCGACGACCCAGGATTCGCGGGCGCACCGATCAATGGCAGGTTTCGGGTCTGGCACTTGCCGGCGTCGAATTCCCGCAACTGGATCGTGCGGTCGAGGACGTCCTCGGCCATGTGCCGGTACTCGGTCAGCTTGCCGCCGATCACACTGATCACCCCGGCCGGTGACTCGACGACGGCGTGGTCGCGGGATACGTCGGCGGTGCGGCCGGCTCCGGTGTCGATCAGCGGCCGCAGCCCCGCATAGGAGCCGATCACATCGGCACGGTCCAGCGTGATGCCCAGCGCGGTGTTCACCACGTCCAGCAGGAACGCAATCTCCCCCGATGTCGGTTGCGGCAGATCCGGAATCGGCCCGGGGGCCTCTTCGTCGGTGAGCCCCAAGTAGATCCGTCCCAGTTGTTCGGGCATCGCGAAGACGAAGCGATTGAGTTCGCCGGGGATCGGAATCGTCAGCGCCGCCGTCGGATTGCCGAGTGTCTTGGCATCGAAGACGAGGTGGGTGCCGCGGCTGGGTCGTAGCTTCAATGACGGGTCGATCTCCCCGGCCCACACCCCGGTGGCGTTGATGACCGCGCGCGCCGAGATGTCGAATGATTCGCCACTGCGCTGATCGGTCAGCCGCAGCGAGTTCCCGGTGGCCTCGGATGCCGCGGTATAGGTCAAGACTCGGGCACCCTGCTGTGCCGCGGTCCGCGCGACGGCCGCGACCAGCCGGGCGTCGTCGATCAGTTGCCCGTCGTAGGCCAATAGACCACCGTCGAGGCCGTCGCGCCGAACGGCCGGCGCGATCTCGAGGGCGCGCCGCGCCGAAATACGTTGTGAGCCGGGCAAAACGGATCGGGGTGTGCCCGCCGTCTTGCGCAGTACGTCGCCGGCAAGAAACCCGGCCCGCACCAACGCGCGCTCCATCCGGCCCATCGACGGCAGCAGCGGGACCAGCTGCGGCATCGCCCGCACCAGATGAGGGGCGTTGCGCGTCATCAAAATTCCGCGTTCGATGGCACTGCGCCGGGCGATCCCCACATTGCCGGTCGCCAGATAGCGCAGCCCGCCGTGCACCAGCTTGGAGCTCCACCGACTGGTACCGAAGGCAAGGTCGTGCTTTTCCACCAATGCCACCCGCAGGCCCCGCGAGGCCGCATCCAAGGCGATGCCGACGCCGGTGATACCGCCGCCGATCACCACGACATCGGTGGGCGCGCCACCGGCCAGGGCGTTCAGGTCGGCGTTGCGACGCGCAGCGTTCAGAGCCGTCGATGTCACGACAGGTATCCATTCAGCGAGTAGGCGAGTTCGGTGGCCAGCGCATCGGCGTTCAGGATCGGGCGGACGATCTGGGCCGACTGAATCGTCGACTGGGTGATCAGCAGCACCATCGCGGCCAGCTGACGGGGATCGCCGGACCGCACGGTGCCGTCGCGTTGCGCCGCACGCAGGTCGGCGGCGAGCGCATCGATCAGCATCTGCTGGCTGCTGCCGAGCCGCTGAGCGATGTAGACCAGGGCCAACTCCGAACGCAGTACCGCCATCACCAGGTCGTCTCCGCGCAGGCGCTCGGCCAGCGCGACCACCCGATCGACCAGCGCCGCACGACCGCTGCCGCGGACCGGCACCTGGGCCAACGCTTCGGTGATGTGACTGGTCAACAGCGCCGCGAGCACCGAGCGGGTGTCCGGCCAGCGGCGATACACGGTCGGGCGGCTCACCCCGGCGCGCCGCGCGATCTCGGCCAACGTCACGCGCTCGACGCCGAAATCGACGACGCAACTGGCGGCGGCGGCGAGTATCCGGTCCTGCACCGGCGCATTACTGGTTGACAGCATGTGTAATACTGTAACGCATGTCTGCCGACTTGCTACCCCCGATGAAGTGGAATGCCTGGGGCGATGCCGACCAAGCCAAACCGCTCGCCGAGGGAATCCGCTCGCTGCTGGCCCAGGCCCTGGGCCTGACCGGCTCACCCGAGGCCGAACTCGAAGCCGATCAGGTGCGGCTGCGCCCGTCGGCGTTGACGACAGCCGACCGCGAGGCACTGGAAGCCATCGTCGGGCCTGGGCACTGCCGCGTCGACGACCAGGACCGACTGCTACGTGCGGGCGGCAAGTCCACCCTGGATCTGTTGCGGCGCAAGGACTCCGGTCTCCAGGATGCTCCCGACGCGGTGCTGCTGCCCGGCACCGACGACGAGATCGCCGCGATCCTGCGGTACTGCTCGCAGCATGGCATCGCCGTCGTCCCGTTCGGTGGCGGCACCAGCGTGGTGGGCGGCCTCGATCCGATCCGCGGCGAGTTCGCAGCCGCGGTGTCGTTGGATCTGCGGCGCTTCAACCAGTTGCTGGCGTTCGACGAGGTGTCCGGCGAGGCTGAATTCGGCGCCGGTGTCACCGGGCCGCAAGCCGAGGAACTGCTTGCTGCGCATGGGTTTTCGCTCGGCCATTTTCCGCAGAGCTTCGAATTCGCCAGCCTCGGCGGTTTTGCCGCGACCCGCTCGTCGGGCCAAGATTCGGCGGGCTACGGCCGGTTCGACGACATGATTCGCGGACTGCGCACGATCACGCCCGCCGGCGTGCTGGACCTCGGCCGGGCACCGCAGTCGGCGGCCGGACCGGATCTGCGCCAATTAGTCATTGGTTCGGAGGGCGTCTTCGGCGTGATCACCCGGGTGCGGGTGCGGGTCCACCCCGCGCCCCAGGCCACCCGCTACGAGGCATGGTCGTTCCCCGACTTCGCCACGGGCACTGCGGCATTGCGCGCGGTTACCCAAGCCGCCACCGGCCCCACCGTGATCCGGCTGTCCGACGAGGCCGAGACCGGTGTCAACCTGGCCACCACCGAGTCCATCGGCGACACCCAGCTCACCGGGGGCTGCCTGGCGATCACGGTGTTCGAAGGCACCGAGGCGCACGCCGAAAGCCGACATGCCGAGACCCGGGCGCTGATGGCGGCCCAGGGCGGCACGTCGCTGGGCGAGGCTCCGGCGCGAGCATGGGAGAACGGCCGGTTCGGCGCGCCGTACCTGCGCGACGCACTGTTGGCCAACGGCGCGCTCTGCGAAACCCTCGAGACGGCCACCGATTGGTCGAACATCCCCACCTTGAAAGCCGCAGTCACCGATGCGCTGACGGGCGCACTGGCCGAATCCGGCACGCCGGCGCTGGTGCTGTGCCACATTTCGCACGTGTACGCCACGGGCGCCTCGCTGTACTTCACGGTCGTCGCCGGGCAGCGCGGCAACCCGATCGAGCAATGGCGTGCCGCCAAAACCGCCGCGTGCGATGCGATCGTGTCCACCGGCGCGACGATCACTCATCACCATGCCGTCGGCGCCGACCACCGGCCCTGGATGCGCGACGAGGTGGGCGACTTGGGCGTCCAGGTGTTGCGGGCGGTCAAGGCGACACTGGACCCCGCGGGAATTCTCAACCCCGGCAAGCTGATCCCATGACATCCCGCCAGATTGGCCGGGTGACGGTCCTGGCCAATCCGGCGTCGGGACACGGAAACGCGCCGCAAGCCGCCGAGAAGGCGGTCGCACGGCTGCAACAACGCGGCATCGATGTCGTGGCCATCGTCGGCAGCGACGCCGAACACGCGCGCCGACTGCTGCACACCGCCGTCGACCAGGGCACCGACGCGCTGGTCGTGGTCGGCGGGGACGGCGTGATCGCCGATGCACTGCAAGCGTTGGCGGGCACCGACATTCCGCTGGGCATCATCCCGGCCGGCACCGGCAACGATCATGCCCGCGAATTCGGTTTGCCGACAAAAGATCCCGTCGCCGCCGCCGATATCGTTGCCGACGGCTGGACCGAAACCATCGACCTGGGCCAGATTCGCGACAGCCAGGGCGCGACCAAGTGGTTCGGCACCGTCGCTGCGACAGGCTTCGATTCACTGGTCACCGACCGGGCCAATCGGATGCGGTGGCCGCGTGGACGCACGCGCTACAACCTCGCCATGCTCGCCGAACTCTCCCAGCTACGACTGCTGCCGTTCCGGCTGTTGCTGGACGGGCGCGAGGAGATCGTGACCGATCTGACGCTGGCGGCCTTCGGCAACACCCGCAGCTACGGTGGCGGAATGTTGGTCTGCCCCAACGCCGACCCCACCGATGGCCAACTCGACGTCACCATGGTGCACTCGGCGTCGCGGACCCGGCTGATCCGTCTCTTCCCCACCGTTTACAAAGGCACGCACGTCAATCTCGACGAGGTGACGACGGCGCGGGCCACGACCGTCGAGGTGGAATCGCGGGGTATCAACGTCTACGCCGACGGCGACTATGCGTGCGCCCTGCCCGCCCACATCTCCGTGGTGCCCGGTGCGCTGCGTCTATTGCGGGGGGTTTGACGGTGGTGACCCGCTGCGTCCGGCTACGCCGCGCTTGCGATCACCACGGGGCTAACCAACTCCACGGTTGAGCCAGGACACCTCGGCGCCGTCGCCGCCATCGCGATAGGCCTCGAGCGCTTCATCCCAGGCCGTGCCCAGCGCCGAATCCAGGTCGGCGGCCAGCGCATCGGCACCCGCGGCCATCATCGACCGCAGCCGCATCTCGCCGATCATCACGTCACCGTTGGCGCTCATCGCCCCGCTCCACAGCCCGAGCTGCGGCGTGTGGCAGAACCGTTGTCCGTCGACGCCGGCGCTGGGGTCCTCGGTGACCTCGAACCGCAGCACCGTCCACGAACGCAAGGCGTTTGCCAGCCGGGCGCCGGTGCCCACCGGACCGACCCAATTGGTGACGGCACGCAATTGCCCGGGCATCGCCGGTTGCGGGGTCCACTTCAGGTTGGCCTTCGAGGCAAGGGTCGACGACAACGCCCACTCGACATGCGGGCATACCGCGGCGGGCGAGGCATGGACATAGACCACGCCTGTCGTCACGTCGGCGAACTGGTTCGACGCACGCATATGTTGCTCCTTCGGCTCCACGAGGGACGTCTTCCCCAACGACCTGGTGAATCCGACGAGCAGTTATAACGATTTATGTGCCTTGCGTGTCTATTGTGCCCTGTGAGGCCTATGTTGCGCTAGTCCGAGTTATACGCGGCAAGCACACTGTCCGAGATGGCGGGCCACAGCGGCCGCGCCCAGTCGCCGAAATCCCGGTCGGTGAGCACCACCAGCGCCAGCTTCGCGCGCGGATCTGCCCAGATCAGCGTGCCTGACTGGCCGAAATGGCCGTAGCTGCCCGGCGAGTTGTGCGCGCCGGTCCAGTGCGGTGATTTCGAGTCCTTGATCTCAAAACCCAGCCCCCAATCGTTGGGCCGCTGGACCCCGTAGCCGGGCAACACGCCGTCCAGGCCGGGAAACTGCACGGTCGTCGCCTCGGCATGCATCTCGGCCGACACCAGCATCGGACATAGCAGGTCACCGGCGAAGGCCGCCAGATCGGCAACCGTGGACGTCGCGCCGTAACCGGCGGTTCGGGCGCCGCCGTCCAAGCGGGTGGCGGTCATGCCCAGTGGTTGCAGCACCGCCTCACCGAGGTAGCGGCCGAACTCGATGCCGGACGCCTGCTGCACGGTCTCGGCCAACACCGCAAAGCCGTAATTGGAATACATCCGGCGGGTGCCGGGTCTGGCCAGGGTTTGCCCGGTGAGCATCGACAGGCCCGAAGCATGGGC
>DASXJI010000084.1:0-9416 GCA_036497495.1 Mycobacterium sp. | reverse complement strand
GGCGGGAAGCCGATACCCATGATCGAGCCGATGTTGGCGTCGGCGGTCGATGTGAGCACGCCTTCGTCGAGGCACTTCTGGGTTTCCAGCGCCTCGGCGAACAGCATCCGGTCGACCATGTCCTGCAGCGGCAGCTCAGTCGAACCGGACTTGAACGTCTCGCGTAGGCCCGGCCACAGCCGGGTCCGCTTGCCGTCGACGTACTCGTAGAAGCCGGCACCCTTCAACCGCGACGGGCGCTCGAGCTCGATCATCTTCTCGACGACGGCCTCGGCCGGGTGGGGCTCGTACTTGCCGCCGGCGTCCTCGACTCCCTTGCGGCTCGCGACAGCAATCTTGTGCATCAGCTCCAGGTTGAGCTCGTCGGACAGCTGCAGCGGCGGCGCCGGGTATCCGGCCTGTGAACCCGCGTGCTCGATGCTGGCAGGCTCCACACCCTCGCCCAGCATCGCGAGCGCCTCGTTCACGAAGGTGCCGATCACGCGGCTGGTGAAGAAGCCACGGCTGTCGTTGACGACGATCGGGGTCTTGCCGATGGCCAGGGTGTAGTCGAACACCCGGGCCAGTGCCTCGTCAGAAGTCTTCTCGCCCTTGATGATTTCGACCAGCGGCATCTTGTCGACCGGCGAGAAGAAGTGGATCCCGATGAAGTCCTCCTGCCGCTTCACGCCGGTCGCCAGACCGGTGATCGGCAGCGTCGAGGTGTTCGACCCAAGCAGGGCGTTGGGTTCGACGATGTCCTCGATCTCCTGGAACACCTTGTGCTTGAGATCCTGGTTTTCGAAGACGGCCTCGACTACGAAGTCAACGCCCTTCAGGTCGGCCGGGTCAGCGGCCGGCGTGATGCGGTCCAGCAGCGCCTTGGACTTCTCCTCGGTGGTCTTGCCCCGCTGAAGTGCCTTGGCCTCAAGCTTTTCCGAGTACGCCTTGCCCTTCTGCGCGGCCTCGATGCTGACATCCTTGAGCACGACCTCGTACCCGGCCTTGGCGGATACGTAAGCGATACCGGCGCCCATCATGCCCGCGCCCAGCACACCGATCTTGTGGATCTTGACCGGCTCGATGCCGTCCGGCCGCGACCCGCCACCGTTGATGTGCTGCAGATCCAGGAAGAACGCCTGGATCATGTTCTTGGCGACCTGACCGGTGACCAGCTGAGTGAAGTACCGGCTCTCGATGCGGCTGGCGGTGTCGAAGTCCACCTGGGCACCCTCGACCGCGGCGTCCAGGATGGCCCGCGGCGCCGGCATCGGCGCACCCTTGAGTTGCTTTTTCAGCAGCGCCGGGAACGACGGCAGAACTCCGGCCAACGCGGGGCTGGACGGTGTACCGCCAGGCATCTTGTAGCCCTTGACATCCCACGGCTGGACGAAGATACGGTCGGGATTGTCCTTGAGCTCCTCTTTAATCCAAGCCTTCGCCCTCGGCACCAGCTCATCGACCGAACCGACCAGCTCGTCGACCAGGCCGGTCTCCTTGGCCTTATCGGGCTTGAACCGGGTGCCCTGGGACAGGATGTTCATGAATGCGTTCTGGATGCCGAACATCCGCACGGTGCGGGTCACGCCACCGCCACCGGGCAGCAGGCCCAGTGTCACCTCGGGCAGACCGACCACGAGGCCCTTGACGTCCGCGGCGATGCGATGGTGACAGGCCAGCGCGATCTCCAGACCGCCGCCGAGCGCAGCGCCGTTGATCGCGGCTACCACCGGCTTGCCCAGCGTCTCCAGGGCGCGCAGGTCGCGCTTGACCGATTCGACGGTGTCGAAGGCCTCGCCCGCGTTCTCCGGACCGAGCTTCATCATGCCCTTGAGGTCACCACCGGCGAAGAAGGTCTTCTTCCCGCTGGTGATCACCACGCCGGCGATCGAATCCTTCTCGGCGGCAAGCTTTTCCACTGCGTTGTGCATCGACTCCGCGTAGTGCTCGTTCATCACGTTCGCCGACCCGGTCGGGTCATCGAGCGTCAAGGTGACGATGCCGTCGGCATCCTTGTCCCAATGAATGGTGTTCTCTGCCATGGCCCTAAACCCTTAAACCCTCTCGATGATGGTGGCGACACCCATGCCGCCGCCGATGCACACTGTGATGAGCGCGCGACGGGCATTGCGGCGCTCGAGCTCGTCGACCATGGTGCCGGTAATCATCGCGCCGGTGGCACCGAGCGGATGTCCCATCGCGATGGCGCCGCCGTTGACGTTGAGCTTCTCGTCCGGGATGTTGAGGTCCTTCTGGAACTTCAGCACGACCGAGGCGAAGGCCTCGTTCAGCTCGAACAGGTCGATGTCGTCGATCGTCAGACCAGCGCGGTCGAGCACCTTGCGGGTGGCCGGGGTCGGGCCGGTGAGCATGATGACCGGGTCCGAGCCGCTGGTGGCGGTGGCCACGACGCGCGCCCGCGGGGTCAGGCCCTGCGACTTGCCCGCCGCCTCGGAGCCGACGAGCACCAGCGCGGCGCCGTCGACGATGCCGGAGCTGTTACCGCCGGTGTGCACGTGGTTGATCTTCTCCACGGCGTGGTACTTCGTCAGCGCCACGTCATCGAAGCCGCCCATCTGGCCGATGCCGTCGAACGCGGTCTTCAGCTTGCCCAGTCCTTCCAGCGTGGTGTCCGGCCGCATGTGCTCGTCGTGGTCGAGGATGGTCAGGCCATTCTGGTCGAGAACCGGCACAACCGACTTCGCGAAGTAACCGCCCGACCAAGCCTCGGCGGCCTTGTGCTGGCTGCGCAGCGCGTACGCGTCCACGTCCTCGCGGGAGAAGCCCTCGATGGTGGCGATCAAGTCGGCGCCAATGCCCTGCGGCACGAAGCCGATCTGGTAGTTGGTCTCGGGGTCGGTCGCCCAGGCGCCGCCGTCGGAGCCCATCGGGACACGGCTCATCGACTCGACACCGCCGGCCAGCACCAGGTCATCCCAGCCGGAGCGCACCTTCTGTGCGGCGGTGTTGACGGCCTCCAGGCCCGAGGCGCAGAAGCGGTTGAGCTGCACGCCACCGGTGGTCTCGGGCAGCCCGGCAGCCAGCACCGCGGTCCGGGCGATGTCGCCGCCCTGGTCGCCGACCGGCGAGACGACGCCGAGGATCATGTCGCTGATCAGGGTCTCGTCCAGGTCGGGGAACCGCCTGCGCAGCTCGTCGACCAAGCCGACAACCAAGTTCAGCGGCTTGACCTCGTTCAGGGAGCCGTTGCGCTGCTTGCCACGTGGCGTGCGGATGGCCTCGTAGATGAAGGCTTCTTCGGACATGACTGATTCCTCTTCAACAATTTGATTTTCAGATCCGGCTACGGACCCTGTCGTTGCCGACGCTAGTCCTCTGCCGGCCACCCTAACAGGGCGGCCGATCAACCTGTTGGTTGGGCCGGGGTCGGCCGGGCTTGATTGTCCGGCCTCTCAGTGGGCCGCACGCTTCTGCCGAGACTGCGTCCAGCGGCAGTCTCGCGGCGCCGACGTCCTAGGCTCGACGACCATGACGGTGTCGCGACTGCAACCCTATGCGACCACGGTGTTCGCCGAGATGTCAGCGCTGGCCGCGCGGGTCGGCGCGGTGAACCTCGGTCAGGGTTTCCCCGACGAGGACGGGCCGCCGGCGATGCTCAAGGCCGCCCAGGACGCCATCGCCGAGGGCGTCAACCAATACCCGCCGGGCATCGGAATCCCGGCGCTGCGTGAAGCGGTCGCGGCTCAGCGGAAGAGAAAGTACGGCGTGGACTACGACCCGGCGACCGAGGTACTGGTCACGGTCGGGGCCACCGAGGCCATCGCGGCCGCCGTGTTCGGACTGGTCGAGCCCGGCTCCGAGGTCATTTTGATCCAGCCGTTCTACGACTCCTATTCCCCGGTGGTGGCAATAGCCGGCAGTAAGCGGGTCGTCGTGCCGCTGGTTCCGGACGGCCGCGGCTTCACGCTCGACATCGACGCGCTGCGGCGCGCGGTGACCCCGCGAACCCGCGCGCTGATGCTCAACTCTCCGCACAATCCCACCGGCACGGTGTTCGGCGAGGCCGAGCTGGCGGCTATCTCGGAGGTTGCCGTGTCGGCCGACCTACTGGTCATCACCGACGAGGTCTACGAACATCTGGTGTTCGACGGCCACCGACACATACCGCTGGCCGGTCTCGAGGGGATGGCCGACCGGACGATCACGATCTCGAGTGCGGCAAAGATGTTCAACTGCACCGGCTGGAAGATCGGATGGGCCTGCGGGCCCGCCGAACTCATTCACGGCGTGCGCGCGGCCAAGCAGTATCTGAGCTACGTCGGGGGTGCCCCGTTCCAGCCGGCGGTGGCGGATGCTCTCAACACCGAGGACGCGTGGGTGGCCACGCTGCGGAACTCCTTGCAGGACAGGCGCGACCGGCTGGCACGCGGGCTGACCGAGATCGGCTTCCGAGTGCATGACAGCGCAGGCAGCTACTTCCTGTGCGCCGATCCGCGTCCGCTGGGCTACGACGACAGCACCTCGTTCTGCGCGGCGTTGCCCGAACAGGTCGGGGTGGCCGCGATCCCGATGACGGCGTTCTGTGATCCCGCTGCCGAGGACTGGGCTGCGTGGAATCACTTGGTGCGGCTCACCTTCTGCAAACGCGAAGACACGCTTGACGAAGCGATCCGCCGACTCAGGCAACTGCGCGAAGGGCCGGCTAAATCGAACGATTCGACGCAACACTTCTCATAACCCGCCGTCGCAGTCCCTCGGTCGCGGCGTAGAGGACTTTCTTCCGTGCCCGGTTGACCAGAAATTCGGGTATCGGAGCCGAGGGCTCGAGGGTGATCTCGAATCGCACCCGCGTCCTGTCCTCGGTTTCGCGTTGCAGCGTGTACTCGACGTGCTGCGCGTGTTGCTGCAAAGTCTTGTTGGCGTCCCACACCACCCAGTCCGGTCCCCAGTGATACTCGAGCACTTCGGTGTCGATGATGCCGACGATCCTGATGGTGACCTTCACATGATGCGGGCGGCCGTCGGGATAGCTATCGATGACTTCGGCCCGTTTATGTACCGAAGACCAGGACGGCACCGAGCCGACGTCGGCCAGCGCCTCCAGAATCGCCTCCGGCGGCGCGTCGATGACAACCTCTCGCGATGCTTGTACGGCCACTACTAGCAAACTAGCAACGCAGCGGCTTTCGCGGACCAGCTTGAGCGGCTTACCCTGGGGTTTGTGCAGCAGCTGGGTTGGACCGATGACATGATGCTGCGCGCCGAAACGCCAGAAACGCCACTGCAAATCCAGATGCTTCTGATCTATGACCCTTCGACCGCCCCAGGCGGCAAGGTGACCTTCAAAGGAATTCTCGAAGAGCTCGACGCGCGGCTGCATCTCGCCGACGTCTTTCGCAGGCGGTTGACCGCGCTGCCCGGCGGTCTCGATCGCCCGTACTGGGTGGATGATCCAAGCTTCGATCTCGAGTACCACGTTCGTCATATCGGGCTACCGCAGCCTGGCGACTGGCGGCAGCTGTGCATCCAAGTCGCGCGGCTGCACGCCCGCCAGATCGATCTGCGACGACCGCCGTGGGAGATCACTGTCATCGAGGGGCTGAATTCCGTTCCGGGAGTGCCGAAGGGCTCGTTCGCGATGGCGTTGAAATTGCACCATTGCGCGGTCGACGGCATGGCCAGCGTTCAGATGATCGCGGCCATGCACGATCTCGCCGCCGATAGCCCACGCCCCGCCGCGGGCGACAGCCCTTGGCGCCCCGGCCCGCTGCCCACGACCGCGAACTTACTGTCGCGCATGGCGATGAAGGCGGCGATGTATCCGTTGCGGGCGAGCACCGTACTTGCGTCAAGCGTCCCCAAGGCAGTACGCGGCTTGGCCGGAGTGCCCGGCAAGCTGGTCAACGGTGTGTCCCGGATGGCCGAGATCGGCACACCGTCGTTTCCACCCAAGACGCGTTTCAACCAAACGGTCTCAGCGCACCGAGTCTTCGAGGCCCGCTTCCACGAACTCGACGAATTCAAGCGGATCAAGGCGCGCGTGCCCGGCTCGACGGTCAACGATGTGGCGCTCGCCTACGTCGGTGGCGCCCTTCGCCACTATCTGGGCGGCCACGGGGAACTTCCCGATGAATCGCTCGTGGCGGCATGCCCGATCTCGCTGCGCGACGCGAGCGCCAATGACGGCACGGGCAACATGTTGTTCGGCCGGTTGCAGTCGCTCGGAACGGACATCGCCGACCCGCTCGACCGGCTCACCGCGATCGCTGCGTCGACTGCGGGGAGCCGCTCGGAGTCAGATCAATCGACCCGGAGTCAGCTGATAGAACTGATTGGAACCGTGCCGACCTCGTTGCTCGGTGTGGCGGCAAAGGCAGCGAGCGTGCTTCCGTTCTCCGGCCCGACGGTCGCCAATACGACCGTGACCAACGTGCCAGGTCCAACGCAGCCGATCTATTTCCGTGGTGCACGACTCCTACGCGCGGCCGGCCTAGGGCCGCTGATCGGTGGCATGAACCTGATCCATGTCGTCGCGAGTTACAACGGCACTTTGTCGATCAGCGCGACCGCGGACCGCGACGCCCTGCCGGATCCGGCAAGGTACGCCGGGTGCATGCAGCAGGCCTTTCAGGAACTGCTGTCTTGCGCCGGCTGAGCCTGTGGAGCGAGTGACGGGATTCGAACCCGTGTGTACGGCTTTGCAGGCCGCTGCCTAGCCGCTCAGCCACACCCGCATGGGGACCTACCGTGCCATCGCCGACCACCGGCAAGCCACCGTTTAACTCGACGCGATCGCTATTTCGGTGGTTCTGGCATCAGTGCGCCCATCACCTGGTCCCGCAGCCCCGTTGTTGCGGCGTCGAGCACGATCTCGCTGGCCCGCCTGACGACGAAAGCGGGAACAGGTCCGGCCGGCTCGACGGTGATGTCGAAGCGCACCCGGGTCCTGTCGACGCCGACCGGCTGCAGGTTGTATTCGACGTGTTGTCCGCGCTGCTGAAAGGTATCGCCGGCATCCCATACCACCCAGTCGGGGCCCCAGTGGTATTCCAGGATCTCGTTGTCCACCAGCCCGAAAATCTTGATCGTGGCCTTCACATGATGCGGCCGACCATCGGAGTACCAGTCGAGCACCTGAATCCGCTTGTGCACCGGCGACCATGACGACAGTGACCCGACATCGGCCAACGCCTCCAGGATCACTCCCGGCGGCGCGTCGATGACAATCTCTCTCGATGCTTGTACGGCCACTGCTAACCAAGCTAGCAAGGCAGCACAGTAATTGCGCTTGATTACCAGCCGATTTGGTCGAGTGGTGTGGTTGCCTGCGGTATCGCCCCGATCGGCGCGGACGGTGTTCGGGAGAACCGCGGGGCAGGCGCCGCCTGGTCGACGCCGCCTGCATTGACCACCGTCGAGCGTGCGGCCAGGTGCGGGTCGGTGGCGGCTTCGCTCCACGTCAGCACCGGCGTGACGCACGCATCGGTGCCGTCAAAGATCTGCGTCCACTCGTCGCGCGTCTTACCGGCGAATCGGGCGGTGAACGCCTCGAACATCTTTGGGTACGAACCGATTTCGAACTGGCCCGGCACCTCGTCGGCTGACACACCCAATCCGGCAAGCAATGCCGCGAAGAACTGCGGCTCGATCGCTCCCACCGCCATGTATTTGCCGTCGGCCGTTCCATAGCAGCGATAGAACGGCGCACCGCCGTCGAGCAGGAACGACTCGCGCTCGTCACGCAGCGCACCGGTCGACTTCATCGTCCACATCATCTGCGCCAGCACACTGACCCCGTCGACCATCGCGGCGTCGACAACCTGGCCGGTCCCGGACCGCTCTCGCTCGTAGAGAGCGGCGACGATGCCCACCAGCACGAACATCGAACCGCCGCCGAAGTCGGCGACCAGGTTCAGCGGCGGCATCGGTGGCCGGTCGCGGTAGCCCAGCGCCGACAGCGCCCCGGTCTGCGACAGGTAGTTGATGTCGTGGCCCGCCGTGCCGGCCCGCGGCCCGTCCTGACCCCAGCCGGTGATCCGCGCAAAGATCAGCCGCGGGTTGACCGCCGCGCAGGCGTCCGGGCCGATGCCCAGACGCTCACAGGTGCCGGGACGAAAGCAGTCCAGCAGCACGTCGGCTTTGGCCACGAGGTCCAGCAACTGTTGCGGATCGGCTTTGACGTCCAGGTCCACGATCCGCTTCCCGCGATGCAGGAGGTCGAGATTCTCGGCCGGCATCGTCAGTCCCCCTGGACGACGGACCCGGACCACATCGGCACCCAGATCCGCCAGCATCATTGCCGCGTGCGGACCCGGCCCGATGCCGCCGAGTTCGATCACTCGCACCCCGTCCAGGGGGCCGCCGGCGCTCAAAGTGGCTACTGTCCCTTCTTCAGTTTCAGCACCCGGTCGCGTAGGCCTTTGGTACCCGTGTCGATCGTTCCTTTGACGGCACGCTTGAGCACGAAGCCGGGCAACGGAACGACGGGGTCGACGCTGATCTTGAAGATGACCTTCGTTTTGTCGCCGTCGGGCGTCAGCGTGTACGACGCATCCTGCGAGCGCTGTTGACCGGAACTGATCAGCGTCCAGCTGACCACGTTGTCGGCCCACGTGTAAGCAACCACCTGTTCGTCGGTGATCCCGGCCGCCTTGACCTTCATCTTCACTTTGAGGGGCCGACCGTCCTTGTCTTTCTCGAGGATGTCAACGCTCTGGTGCGGCTCTGACCATTCGGTGACCGACTCAAGATCGCCGATCACATCGAGAATCTCCTCCGGAGATGCCTCGATGACGATTTCGCGGGTTTCGTTGATTGCCATGACCGGACGATAGCGAGACAGTGCCGAGTGGAGGGCGGTTTCGACCGCACACGCGTAGCGTCGACGACGTGACTGCTGCTTCGTCAGACCCATCGGAGCCGGCCTACACCGTTGGTGATTACCTGCTGGACCGCCTAGCGGAACTCGGCGTCACCGAAGTATTCGGCGTGCCCGGCGACTACAACCTAGAATTCCTCGATCACATCGTCGCCCATAAGTGTCTGCGCTGGGTCGGCAACGCCAATGAGCTCAACGCCGGATACGCCGCCGACGGATACGGTCGCCTACGTGGAATGTCAGCTGTAGTAACCACATTCGGCGTCGGCGAGCTTTCGGCAGCCAATGCCATCGCCGGCAGCTACGCCGAGCACGTGCCGGTGGTGCACATCGTCGGCGGCCCGTCGAAAGACGCTCAGGGCACGCGGCGGGCTCTGCACCATTCGTTGGGGGACGGCGACTTTGAACACTTCCTGCGAGTGAGCCGGGAAATCACCTGTGCGCAAGCCAATCTCATGCCGGCGACGGCTACCAGGGAGATCGATCGGGTGCTCAGCGAAGTCCGAGAGCAGCGACGACCCGGGTATCTACTGTTGCCCACCGACGTGGCGCGCTTCGAAACCGAACCGCCGACCGCGCCGTTACCGCGTTATACGGG
>DASXJI010000083.1:0-5926 GCA_036497495.1 Mycobacterium sp. | reverse complement strand
GCCGGCGCATCCGTACAGATCACGCTCGCACAGCCGGTGACGGTGAACGACGCGTTGCTAAACCACAAGACGTCCAAGACCGACATGCTGGTACTTAGCTCCCCTGCTACGTGAGCGCTGGCACCCGTGCCGGTGTAGTAGAAGAAATCTTGCGGCGCGAGGCTGATGCCCTCAGCCGAGCCGCCGAAGGCGGCGACCCACGGCGCTGCGCCCAACGTTTGAGCGATGTTGTTGTAGCCCTCGGCGAGTAAAGACGTTTCGGGGTAGAACGTTGTTTGGCCGATGGAGAAAGCGTCCGTAGCGGGGGCCTGGAGTAAGGGGGGCGGAATGCTGGCGTCCTGGGGCTGCTCCGCAGCCAGCGAGGCAAAGATACTGGCCGGGTTTATCTCCGCGGTGCCGGCCGAGTCGAGGTTGAACGGGGCAGCATTGGTGAAGCTGCCAGCCGTCGTCACGGTGGTATCGGTGGCCGATGTTGCTGGCGTGGCGAGGTAAACCTCGGCCTTCCCGGCGTTGTGGAACGGGGCCAGGTTGGTGACGCTGAACACCGTTCCCACTGCCGGCAGGTTCGCGTCGGTAAACCCGAGTTGCGGGAGTGCGCTGGTGACCACTTCCTCCGTGCTTGTCACGCCCACCGCATTGACCACAAACTCGTCGGCCTGGACGCTGCCGACGTCGGTTCCGCCGGCGTTGTAGACAGTGAAACCTTGGGTATCAACAGATATGCCGATGAAGTCGGCACCGCCGGCGGCAAAGAACGGCGGAAAGCCTGCGAGGGGAGACACCGCGTTGTACGTGTCCGGGGCGAGGAGAGTGCTAAAGGGGTCGAGTGTGTAGTCGAAGCCAGGCACGTTGATCGTGAAGGCGTCTGGGCCGATGCTGGCGTCAGCCGGTGTCGCCAGATTGCTGAAAGCGTCGCCCGGCTGCAGATCCGCGGCGTAGTTCGTAGTCAACAGCGACGCTAGGTTGAGTGTGCCGACGTGTTCAGGCAGCGGAATGGGGTCGGCCAGGTTGTACTGGCCGCTAGGCTCCACTAGGTAGTCGGTGATGGTGCCGCTCGGGGTGGCCTCGTAGGCATTCTCGTAGGTCTGTGCGCCGTTGGGCCCCACGCCGAGACCTTTGAAGATGTCGTACACCGTTCCTACTGCCGGCAGGTTCGCGGCGCTTCCCAACAACACGGGAGTTGAGCTGGTGACGGTGAATTCGTAGCTGTCTTGCCCAAGGACTTGCAATATGGTCCCGGCGGTGCCGATGGTCCCGACTTCCTGGCCGCTGGAGTTGAACACCTCGAAGTCTTGAGAGGCAAGAGCAAGGCCGTCCAGATTTCCGCCGGCGATATTAAACACAGGCGGACCAGGGAAGACCGGGGCAGGGAATGCGGCGTAGCCCTCTGAGGGGAGGAGGCCGAGGCCGAGAGGGGAGGTGTAGGGATCGAAGGTGTAGGGGCCGAGGGTAAATGCATCCGCCCCGGTATCGCTGGGACCAGACAACAGATGCACGAAGGCGGTCACAGGGTGCGCGAGGGTGGATCCATCGATTTGGGTGACGCCGATTCCGATCCCTGCGGCAGTGGCCAAGGTCGCACCCGCAAGCCCTGCGACATCCCCAAACTGGGGGTTTCGACGACTGGCTCGGTGCGTGGCGCGGTGCTTGGACATCCCGGCGCTCCCAAGGTTCCTCGAAGACCACCAAAGCCCCAGGTAGCAGTCTGTTGGATGCGTGTCGAACAAGATACCGTCTGCCGAGCCAGGTAACCATGGTTTTCGGCAAAGTCATCCGTCAACGGCACGCTGGTCCCTCCGCCTAGGCCATCTGGGGCGACCCGCTGCGCCCGGCTTCGCCGCGCTTGCGATCGCCCCTAGGCTGTCAGGCATGCGGATTGCGGTTGCGCAGATTCTCAGTGGCACCGACCCGGCCGACAACTTGCAGCTCGTGCGGCACTACACCGGGCGGGCGGCCGAATCCGGCGCGTCGCTGGTGGTGTTCCCGGAAGCGACCATGTGCCGCTTCGGGGTTCCGCTGGCCCCGATCGCCGAGCCGGTCGACGGGCCATGGGCTGATGGCGTTCGCCGGATCGCGGCCGATGTCGGCATCACGGTGGTGGCGGGCATGTTCACCCCCGCCGACGACGGCCGGGTCCACAACACGCTGCTGGCCGTGGGTCGCGCGGGCTCAGGCACCGACGCCCACTACGACAAGATCCACCTCTACGACGCCTTCGGGTTCACCGAGTCGAACACGGTCGCACCTGGCCGCGAGCCGGTCGTGGTCGACGTCGACGGTGTCGGTGTGGGGCTGACCACCTGCTACGACCTCCGCTTTCCCGAACTGTTCAGCACGCTGGCCCGCCGTGGGGCCCAGCTGGTCGTGGTCAGCGCGTCGTGGGCCGCCGGCCCCGGAAAGCTCGAGCAGTGGACGTTGCTGGCCCGTGCCCGGGCGCTGGATTCCACCAGCTACATCGTCGCGGCCGGGCAGGCCGACCCCGGCGAGCCGCTGGCCTCCAGCGCCCCCACCGGGGTGGGCGGCAGCCTGGTGGTTTCGCCGTTCGGCGACGTGGTGGCCGCGGCGGGCGCCGACCCGCACCTACTGGTCGCCGACATCGCCCTCGAGCGGGTGTCGAAAGCCCGCGAGACTATTGCGGTGCTACGCAACCACTCAGCGTTCGCTAATCCGGATAAGGCAGAATCGCCCAGGTGACGAATCCGCAGGGACCGCCCCACCAGGACCCGGCCTCGATGTGGGCGCGTCCGGGCGATCAGAGTTCGCCCACGCAGCCGACGTCGCAGGCCAGCCACCCGTATCAGCCAACGGCTCCGCAGATATCTCCGCCGCCTCCGCCGGCCGCCGAGGAGTATCCGGCCACCGCGTCGTTTGAGCACCAGCCGCCGTTGCAGGACATCGCCGAGGCCGTGAAAACCCAACGCCGCTTCCGCTTCGGCGACCCCGTGTCGATCATCCTGGTTCTCGTCATCGTGGCGGCACTGAGCATCGCCAGTCTGGTCGGCGGCGAACTCTATGCCCGCCACCGCGCCAACGAGGTCGTAGCCACAGCGACCCAATGCGTCATCCAGGACGGCGCCACCGCATCGTTCGGTTCGAGCCCATTCCTATTGCAGCACTTGAACGGTCACTACAAGGACATCACCATCCACACCGCCGGCCACAACATCCGCAGCGCCAAGGGCATGAAGGCCGACATCGAGATCGACGACGTCGATCTGCACGGCAACGCCGATTCCAAGGGAACCATCGGCAAGCTGGATGCCAACATCACCTGGACGTCGGACGGCATCCAGGAGACCATTCAGAATTCCTTGCCGTTCATCGGGGGCCTGGTCAACAGCGTCAGCACCAACCCAGGTGCCGGCACCATCGAGCTCACCGGGGCGATGGGCCTGGGTGGCGTCACCGTGAAGCCGCAGGTTACCGACGGCCAGCTGACGCTGCAGGTTTACAAGGTCAACGCGCTCGGCGTCCTCATCCCCCACGAGACCGCGCAGACCGCGCTGAACACGTTCACCGCGGCGCTGCTCAAGCAATATCCACTGGGCATCAAGGCCGATAGCGTTCAGGTCACCAATGATGGTGTGGCTGCCCACTTTTCGACGCAGAACGCATCGATACCGGCAGCCCAGAGCGACCCTTGCTTCGCCCATGTCTAGCGCAGGCCGCCGATGACGAATCCACCACCAGGCCCCGGTAACGGCGGTCCGCCGGAAAGAGGCCGACCGCCGAAGCCGCCCGGACCACCCAACCGCGGCTTCTTCCCGCGCCGTCAACCTCCGCCACCGTCGGAGTCACCGACCCGCCACATCCCCCAGCCGGGGCGTCCGCAGCCACCGTCCGGTCGCGACGTGCCGCGGCCACAGCAGCCCGGGCGTCCGCCGGGCCGGCCGCCGCAGCAACCGACCCCGCGGCCACGCCAACCGCAGCAGGCCGGCCTGCCGCCCAACCCGCGGCCGCAGCAGCCGGGTCCCCCGGCCCCGCACGAAAGCCTGACGACCCGGATATCGATACCCACGCCGCCGCCTCGGCCGCCCGCGGAATCGAAGGAGTCGGGCGGCCGTAAGCTCTTTGCCGATCGGACGTCGATGTTGTTGTTCCTGCTGATCGTGGCGCTGCTCGTTGTCGCGGTGCCGATCGGTGCCGAGCTATACGCTCGCCATCTCGCAGCCGGCAAGGTGGCCGACGCGGTGCAGTGCGAGGTGCAGGACAGCGCCAGCGTGTCTTTCGCCGCAACCCCGCCGGTGCTGTGGCAGTACCTCACCAACCATTTCACCGAGATCTCCGGGCAGACTGCGGGCAATCAGGTCCGGTCGGCCAAAGGCATGAAGGTGAGCCTGGACATCCACGACATCAACCTGAACGGCACAAACAACTCCAAGGGCACGATCGGGTCGCTGAACGGCACCATCACCTGGTCGGCGGATGGCATCAAGCAGTCGATCCAAGACGCCGTCCCGGTGCTCGGCAAGTTTGTCGCCGGCGAGGTCACGACCAACCCCGGCGAAGGCACCGTTTCCCTGAAGGGCGTTTTGGACAGTGCCACCGTCAAACCGCAGATCGTCAACAACGGACTGTCGCTGCAGGTGGTCAACTTGAGCGCCCTGGGGTCCAAGATGTCTACGGACACCGTCCAGAAGAATCTCGACGACCTCACCTCCAAAGCGACCCAGAACTATCCGCTCGGCATCCACGCCGACAGCGTGAAGGTCACCGACAGCGGAGTGGAGGCGACGTTCTCAACCAGCAACGCCACCATCCCGGCATCGTCGTCGCAGCCCCTGTCCGGTCAGGACTGCTTCAGCGGGGTCTGAGCGCGCCCGACCTCTAGCTGAGCCCGTCGAGCACAGCGCGGGTTCCCGACAGCCCCAGCCGGGTGGCGCCCGCATCGAGCATCGCCACGGCGGCGTCGGCCGTGCGAATGCCGCCGCTGGCTTTGACTCCCAACCGTCCGCCCACGGCGTCGGCCATCAACTCCACGGCCGCGACAGTTGCGCCGCCAGCGGGATGAAAACCCGTGGAGGTCTTCACGAAATCCGCGCCGGCGTCTTCGGCGGCACGGCAGACCGCAACCAGGGTCGGTTCGTCGGCAAGCGTCAACAGGGCGGCCGACTCGACGATCACCTTGAGCACGGCGCCGCGCACTGCGGCGCGTACCGCCGCGATGTCCGACCGCACGGCGTCGATGTCGCCGGCGACTGCCGACCCGACGTCGATGACCATGTCGATCTCGCCGGCGCCGGATGCGATCGCCTGTGCGGCTTCTCGCGCCTTCAGCTCAGATAGGTGCTTGCCCGACGGGAAACCCGCGACGGCCGCGACCAGCACCCCGGCGTGGGTCGCGTTGGGCACCATCGACGGCGAGACGCAGACCGCGCAGACACCCAGCGCCGCGGCTTCGTCGGCGACCGCGGCCACCTCAGCGGCGGTGGCCTCTGGCTTGAGCAGGGTGTGGTCGACCAGAGCGGCCACCTGCTCACGTGTCCATCGGCCGGGCATCAGAACGGCTCTCCGGCGCCGCCGGGATTGCAACCTGAGCCGACCATCGTCGCGTCATCGACAACCGGGCGCCACGGCTCCAGATTCCAGCTGACCTTGCCGGGTTGCACAACCTCGGCCAGTTCCCAGTGGCATTGGAATTGCTGATGCATGCCAGGCGTGCCGGCGTCCGGGGTCAGCGCCAGCACCTCGGCCCACGCCTCGTCGGCCGCCGGGGTCGACGATCCGAGCTGGCGCGCCGCATCGCGCCCAGACCGCGTCGGATAGACCCGCAGACTGGGCAGCCGATTCCACTGCGACCACTGGATGTGGTCCACATACGGCGGCGCGAAAGCCAGAGCGCTGGAACCCGGCTCGGCGGATGCTGGAGCGGCGCCCGACAGCACGCCGATCGCGGTCACCGCGAGGGCCAGAACTCGCATACTGC
>DASXJI010000082.1:0-3491 GCA_036497495.1 Mycobacterium sp. | reverse complement strand
CATGCCGACGCTGACGACGCCTGGTCGGAGACTTTCCTGGCGGCGATGATGGCCTATCCCGACCTGGCGGCCGACGCCAACGTCGAGGCGTGGCTGGTGACGATCGCTCACCACAAGGCGATCGACATCACCCGCGCTTCGGCCCGACGGGCCATCCCCGTGCCCCACACACCAGACCGGCCGGTGCCGAATCGCGACGACGACCACTTCGAGCTCACCCAAGCGGTTGCCGCGCTGCCCACCAAGCAACGTCAGGCGGTGGCCTATCACTACCTGGCCGGGCTGCCCTACGCAGAGATCGCCGCGCTCCTTGACAGCAGCGCGGCCGCCGCACGCCGGGCGGCAGCCGACGGCATCGCCACCCTTCGGCGCACCTATTCGCATGACCTCATAACGGAGTTCGCTGATGACCACCATTGACCTCGCCGGGCTGTATCCGGTCAACGATGACGACCTCACCCGCCTGCGCGCCCGTCTGGCGGCCGCCGCTGAAGACGACGACCTCCTCGACGTCGCCTATCGGACGGTCGACTCCCCGGTTGGTTCGCTGCTGATCGCCGCGACGCCCGTCGGGCTGGTGCGCCTCGCGTTCAGCAACGAGGGCCACGACGCCGTCCTGCAGAACCTGTCCGACCGGATCAGCACCCGACTGCTGCACGCTCCGGCCCGCCTAGACGCCGTGGCGCACCAACTCGATGAGTATTTCTCCGGACGTCGTCACGCCTTCGACGTTCCGCTGGATTGGCAGCTCTCCACAGGATTTCGCCGCGTGGTCTTGGGGCACCTGGCCGTCGACATCGGCTACGGCACCACTGCCAGCTACGGCGCCTTGGCCCGACTTTCGGGTTCACCCAAGGCCGTTCGCGCCGTGGGGACGACCTGCGCGACCAACCCGATCCCGGTCGTGGTGCCATGCCACCGGGTGGTCCGCTCCGACGGCACCATGGGCAGCTACCGCGGCGGACCGACCGCCAAACGGGCGCTATTGGATCTCGAAGCCATCGGATGATGCCCGCTCGCAACCGGGTGTCACCTCGCGGGGACATCGTCGCGGTCACCGGCCGCGGAGCATGGATGGGCAATCGGGGTCGATTGCACGAAGGATGCGGCGCCCGCGACATCGTCAGGAGCTCGCGGGGCAAGGCCTGGATCACCTGCGTCCTGGAGTTCAGAGGACGGCACTCCGAACAGTGGGCACCCAGTCACTACACGCAGTTGTTCTTTCTCGACGAGGCGGTTGCATTTGCCGCGGGTCATCGACCCTGCGCCGAATGCCGGCGCGGCGACTACAACGCCTACCGACAGATGTGGCATGGAACCCACGGCGGCGCAATGCCTTACGCCAAGGACATGGACAATGTGCTGCACCTCGAGCGAGCCGCGTCGCATCGGATGCCGTGGACTGCCCTGCCCGATGGCGTATTCGTCGACACAGACGACGGACCGGCCGTCGTCGTGGGCGGCAACCTCGCGGTCTTCGACGAAGATGCCTATACATATCGACGACTGATGGCCAGGCTGCTCGAGGGCGCCGCGTGGGTACTCACCCCACCGTCGACGGTGGCAGTGCTGAGCGCGGGATACCCGGTCCAGATCGATCAGAGCGCACGCTGAACTAACGGCCCGACGATCAATATTTTGGGCCATCCAACCCATTTTATTTATGCCGCGGTAGGCTGTCAAACCATCCGAGCGGAAGGGCCGGAAGTGACAGCAGCCGAACATACTTACGATGTCGTCGTCCTCGGGGCCGGACCGGTCGGACAGAAGGCGGCCGAGCGCGCCCGAGCGGGTGATCTCAGCGTCGCAATGGTCGAACGCGAACTGGTGGGCGGTGAATGTTCCTACTGGGGGTGCGTGCCCAGCAAAGCGCTATTGCGTCCGGTGATCGCCATCGCCGATGCAGATCACCTGGACGGCGCCCGCGAAGCGGTCACAGGCTCGATCAGCGCGGCCGGCGTTTTCGGTCGACGAGACCGTTACGTGACCAACTGGGACGACGCGGGTCAGGCCGATTGGGTAGCCGGTATCGGTGCAACTCTGGTGCGCGGCCACGGACAACTGGACGGTCCCCGTCGCGTCACGGTCACAACGGCAAGCGGCGAGTCATCGGTGCTTACCGCTCGGCACGCCGTCGTCATCTGCACGGGAAGCCACGCGGTGCTTCCGGATTTACCCGACATCGCTCGAGCCCGGCCGTGGACGAACCGCAGAGGCACCGATAGCAGCTCGGTGCCAAACCGCCTCGCGGTCGTCGGCGCAGGAGGAGTCGGCGTCGAAATGGCTACCGCATGGCAAGGTTTGGGCGCTTCGGTCACATTGTTGGCCCGGGGTCCTGGTCTGCTGCCGCGGATGGAACCGTTCGTCGGTGAGTTCGTCGAGCGCGGATTCCTGAAGTCCGGTGTCGATGTCCGACTGAATGTGTCCGTGACCCGGCTGCACCGTCCCGACCCGGATGGCCCGGTGACTCTGACATTGAGCGACGGCAGCGATCTGGAAGTTGATGAAGTGCTGTTTGCGACGGGTCGCGCACCGAACAGTGATGACATCGGTTTGCAGACAGTGGGACTCACTCCTGGCAGCTGGCTCGACGTCGACGACACCTGTCGGGTCAAGGCCATCAAGGACGGATGGCTTTATGCCGCCGGCGACGCCAACCATCGCGCGCTGCTTACCCACGAGGGGAAATACCAGGGCCGGATCGCCGGCGCGGCCATCGCGGGGCGGGCGGCAGGCGAGACCTTGGATACGGCGCCGTGGGGTGCGCATGCCGCCACCGCCGACCATTACGCAGTGCCGCAGGTTTTCTTCACCGATCCCGAAGCCGCGGCGGTCGGACTGTCGGCCCGCGAAGCTGAGCAGGTTGGTCACCGAGTGCACACCGTTGACGTCGAAATAGGCGACGTCGTGATGGGCGCAAAGCTTTACGCCGACGGATACACAGGGCGGGCGCGGATGGTGGTCGACGCTGACCGCGGGTACCTGCTCGGCGTGACGTTCGTGGGTCCCGGCGTGTCAGAGCTTCTGCACTCGGCCACCGTCGCAGTCGCCGGCCAAGTGCCCGTCGACCGGCTGTGGCACGCCGTGCCGTGCTTTCCGACGATCAGCGAGGTCTGGCTGAGACTCCTTGAAGCGCATCGAGATTCGACCAGCGCCTAATCGCCACTGTCGGGCCGGGGCTCGCCGAGCCGGGACCTGATCGCACCCCACGGATCGGCGTAGCGGCCCGGCGCGTCTCGATATGCGGCTTGGCGTTTCAGGAACTGCCGCACGACGGGGCCGACGAAGGACATCGGATAGCGCTTCCACCCGACGATGGCCCGCATCTCCGCGAGCATGTCCGGCCACGAGTGGTGCTGGAACGACAACGCCTGCTGTGCGCGGGTGGTATCCAACCAGTCGGTGACAAACCAGTTTTCGTCGCTGTCGGGATCACCGGGGCGGCCGGCGGGCAAGACGTCCGACAACCCCCTGGCCCGGGCCAGCGCCAA
>DASXJI010000081.1:0-5539 GCA_036497495.1 Mycobacterium sp. | reverse complement strand
CGCATCGGCCAGCGGCGGCGGAGCACCGAGCACCAGGTCCGCGCAGGACTCGGTGCGCAGCGCCTGTGCGGCGTGCCACTCGGCAAGCGCTTGCTCGGTTAGACCGACCGCGCGGAGTTGGACTCCGCCGTGGGTCTCCTGTCCGGTGACCTGTCCTTCGACCGTGGCGCCCGAACCCAGCGGCACGGCAACGAATTGGCGGATGAATCCGTCCCCGGCGTTGATGCCGTCCAACCAAGGCTGATCGGGCAGCGCAACGTAATTCTGCGGGTCTTTGACGAGGTGCTCGATCCACGGCAAGCCGCTGACCGCGCACACTTTACCTATGCCGACCTGCAGAGCAGTTGGTTCGGAAGCGTTGAACGACAGCCACATTGCCTCGCGCTGGTAGATCGGCAGCATGACACCGCCACGAGACCGCCACTCGGCGGGTGCGGTGTCGGGATAGTCGGCAACTCGCCGCAGCGGAAACCGGCCCAGACCGGGCGGCAGCGGATGCAACCCCGTCTCGGGGATTCGCAACGTCCGCTGAAACGCCACCCTCACCGGACCCAGCACCAACTGGTCCCTGACAATCTCCACCGGTGCACTGCGCGTCACGACTACCTCCATCTCGGCGTACTGGTCAAATATGGATGACATCAGGCACCGACACGACAAGGTCGCACCGAAGTCCCCGCCACGCGCGTTTCACCGCTCGCCAACGGCCTCAGCTAGTTCCTCGGCTGGGTCTTGATTCCCTGTCGTACCCGGTTGCTATCGTCTGCGTCAATTTAGACGGTAGAAAAGAGGGAGAGCATGGCGGGTATCTGTTCGCGCTGCCGAATCGGTATTGCACCGACTGGACGTTCACTTTGTTCCGTTTGCGTCCAACGAGGACTCATCATCTCCGGACAGTCCAAGAAGCCGGCCAAGGTTAAGAATCATCGCGACAGCGTTGAAGTTACCCACGGCGTATGCGACACATGCTGCGCCACTCTGCGTTTGAAGCCGAACGGGCATTTTCCTCGACATACCGACCCGAAGACAAGCCGTACCTGTGCGGGCAGCGGCAACTACTACACACCTTCAAGAGCAGAAACGACACCGCCAGAAACAGGAGAGACCAAGAGAATGCGCAAGGGACGAAGCGTATGGGCTATGCCGTCGGGACATCCTGGGTCAGGGCGACGTCGGTAATTACCAACATCAGGCCGGTGATCAGCGGCTAGCCCACACCCGCCGGACCGACCGGCGCGGGCGTTGTCGAGTTATGGGATGTCGCTGTCCTCCCGTCGAGACCCCGCGCGACCAGCACGGCCATCTGAAAACGAGATGGCACACCGCGTCGTCGACAAGGTCACGAAATACGCCCAACTTCAAGGACATCCAGATCCGGCACATCACTTTTGCGCCGTGCCACATGAACACCATGTTCGGCGCACCCGCCGGCGACTTCTGCCACGGACTGCTCCACCCAGACCTCATGGGCCCGAACCGCCCCGGGCCCAAGGGCTTCCGCGACCTCCCGATCGGCATCGACAGGCTCTACCTGGGGGACGCCGGCTGCCACGGCGGCCCCGGCTTCATACCCGGCTACAGCGCCGGATACCAGGTGCTCGACGACCTCGGCTGAAAAGGAGGAGTCGTAGCGCACGTCGCCCTACCATGACAGGCAGTCGCAGGCTGCTGACGCGATTTCCGACCTTGCTACCCCATTCGGGTCAGCGGCGTCAGAATCCCCACTCGGCTGTGATGCACGACGTCTGCATTCCGCGCGACCGAAGTCGTCGAAGCCTGCTCCGGTGGGCCTATTCGATTGACTGCCACTGGTCGGGGCTCAACTTGGCGAGGAATGAAGTGCAGAGTGTTCGTATAAGCGCCGACGCCCGACCTCCATCGTCCAGTCTCCAGCCCCGTTGAAACCTCATCGCTTTCGCGGCGTACGGCGCGCATTGGCTCCCCGCGTCACGCACCGAAGCGGCGCAACCGTCTTCTTCAGCCCGAATTCCGGCTGCAGCTGCGCCAAGCGGATACGGATGTAGCGTCGTAGCTCGTCGGACATATCTACTTCGAAGTGCAGCAGCGCGCGAAGCACCCCGTCCTCATGGCCAGCCTCCCTCTTGTTCAGGGAGTGCTCACCGCGGGCGACCATGCGCACGGCCCGACGCAGGTCATCGATCCGGTCCTGCCGAACCTCGTCGCGCTTGCGGGCGGCTTGCTCGACGCTGAGTCCAGCGTCCTCATCGCGCAACGCATCGCCGTAATGGCAATCGGCGTGGCGCATTAGCGACAGGATCTCGTTGCGGAACGGGTTGTCCTCTGTCATCAATTTCCCGTCGGTAAGCCGGGACGACCTAGCGCTGGATGTGACCGTAACCGACTACGGTGACATTCGGAGGAAGCCCTGTACCGCAGCGGTTGTGGCGACGAGGGCGTTGTGTACGTACACCGCCCCACAGCCCGATGAGAACGACTATGGCGGAGTCCACTCCAGAGCACGATGAGCGGTGGGTCGGTTGCGTGCGGCTGCCACTGTGGGGGATCGCATTGGCGTAGGCCTCAGACACGACAGGATGACAGACATGCCACGACAAGATGCGGGATGAGCCAGCCGACGGCCAGTTCGTGTCGACACAGTAGGTCTGACAGAGTCCGGTGTTCGCGGGTGGCAACCACTCGGTGTAAAACTCTTCCGTGAGAATCGTCTATATCGCGTCTCTGCTGACCTATGACGGCGTCGAGCACATCGGCCAATCCCTTACCCGCCATTTCCAGACCGAGCACGACATATGCGTCGTGGGCGCGATCGCGGCAGCGCATTCCGAACTGCACAGCACGCGCGTGAGCGACCGCGTAATGCCGGTCGAGGACCTTGATGGCGTCGACATCGTGTATATGGAGGGAGGCTGGACCGATGGCAGCGGTGGCGTCACCGAACGGTTTCCGCTAGACCTGGCTGAGACCTTCGTACGCGGCGGCGGCCAACTGATCGTCGCCGATGTCGATCGCAATTCTGCGGTCAAGCATCGTGACTCTTTGCTAGCCGCTGCCCGGATGTTCGGCGCCGTCCCGTCGTTTAACCAACCGCTGGGTGGCGCGGTTTGTTACCTTCACGACCCAGGCTCCGAGGAGCGCAGCGGAACACGATTTTTCATCAGTGAGATGACATTGAGCGATCGCATGGCACCCGCACTAGTGGGCGTGGATTCGTTGATCGCGGCAGGGACTGTTGCGCTGCAGCCGATTAGCGGTGACATTGCGGCCTCCGGCAATCGATCGAGCACTCGGGTGCTAGCTACGGACTTGTGGGTCGACCTCGAAGGCGCCGTGCCTTGGGCGATGACCAACGCGTTTGGACATGGCCACGCCGTTCTCATCGCCGGCTGGGTATCGGCCGACACAAACCTCGAAGACTGCCCCGACAATGCGCGATGGATTTCGAACATGATGACCTTGCTGAGCGATCGAAGCCGCGAATCGCAACGGTGGTCAGCTCCATTCCCGACGCACAACCAGGACAGTGCGTCGGATCTCCGAGCACTACTTCCCGAGCCCGAATCTGAATGCCTCGAACGCAAGTCATCTTTCCTCGTACCGACAGACCCCACACGTTCAGACGTCGATCGACGCAAGATCCAGCACGCGGTCGGCAAGTCGATAGCGGCGCTGGCCAACACCATTGGCGGACACGTCATTATCGGGCAAGCCGACGACAAATCGATTCTCGGACTCGACGGAGACTTCGGTGCACTCGGCAAGAACAACGATCAAGATGGCTTTACACAGGCACTTCTGAGGTATGTGGATCAGAACCTCTCGCAACGCTACGAAGTGCTAGGTCTCAAGGTGCACTGGATCAGCGAGAACGGACGCGACGTTGCTGTTATCGAGGTTCCCCGCCAACCTAGCCACACGATCGTCACTGTCAAGAATCCGAGGACGGGGTCGCAAGACGTTTACGTCCGGCGCGGCACACAATCCGACCCGATCGCCGACCAAGTTCTCTTCAGCTGGATTCAGTCACGCAAGTGAAAGAAGCCCTTCGGGCCACGCCACCCGCAGCCGCCCTACGCTGGGCATGCAGATCCCCTCCGTTCGCGACACCGCCATGGCCCCGCCCGGCATGCATGCCTCCTGCGCCTACGCGTACGCCTTCCCCGTCGAGACCCCGCGCGACCAGCACGGGGCCATCTGAAAAACGAGATGGCAGACCGCGTCGTCGACAAGATCAGCAGGTATGCGCCCAACTTCAAAGACATCCAGATCCGCCACATCCCCTTCGCGCCGTAGGACATGACACCATGTTCGGCGCCCCCGCCAGCGACTTGTGCCACGGGCTCCTGCACCCGACCTGATGGGCCCGAACCGGCCCGGCCCTAACGGTTTCCGCGACCTGACGATCGGCATCGATGGACTCTTCCTCGGTGGCGCTGACTGCCACGGCGGACCCGGCATCACCTTCATCCCGGGCTACAACGCCGCGTATCAGGTGCTCGACGACCTCGGCTGTGCTTGGCGGCGCACCGGCCGATAGGACGCTTGCTCTCGTGCCGCCTAGCCTACAAGCCCACTACCGCTGCGGCGGCCGCGGCCCACTGGGCGGCGGACCCGCGGGTCGCAACCGCGTCGTCGGCGGCTCAGTCGGTCGAGGTGCACGCACCCGCGGATCAGGGACAGCGGGTCGCGGAGGCACAGGCGCCGGGGACACTTGACCGGGCCTCTGCGGATGGGGTGCCCTGCGCGGCGGCCGCATCCGCATTGCCTGGGTCTCGTCCTCGGTCCAATCCCGTTGCACCAGAACATCTTGCGAGATCCGATCCAACACCTCTCTGACCTTTCCGCGATCCGGTCGGACCTGAAGACCCGACGACTGGCTCAGCCGTTGAGTGAGCCAATCCATCGTCTCCGCGCGAACCAGTTCGACCTCGTGCGCGCCGGCCGAGGTCAGCCAGAAGACATCTCCGCCTCGCTCGGCATAGCCGGTGGCAGCGAGGCGGTCGAAGGCTGGCTCGAGGATCTCGCGTGGCACCCGCACATGCTCGGCGATATCTCCCAGCCGGGCCTGTCCCGCGGCCTGCCCGAAGCGGAAGACCTGCAGCAGCGCCCACAGCCGGCCGATGTCGAGTTTGCTTCCCGGACGCTCGGCGATGGCCCGCAATTGCATACCAGAGCCGTGGCGAATCAACCGGCCAACCGCGTTCTCCAGCAATTGATCTGGCGAGTCGTTCGTCGGCATCGCGAACCCCTCGCCCATATCCGCGGCGGTACTGACCGCGTAGTTGCGCAGCGGAACCTGCTTGAGCGTCAACGCCAACACGAACCCGACCACAGCGACCGGCGCCGCATACAGGAACACCAGATCCAGGGCGTCGGCATAGGCCGCCGCGATCGGCGCCGCCATCTCCGGCGACAACTTGTGCAGCGCGTCCGGTGACTGCGCCGCTTCCGGCGGTGCGCCGCTGCTCGCCAGGGCGTGCGCGAGCCGGGAATGTAGGAAGTTGTTGAATAGCGAGCCGAACACCGCGGCGCCGAACGAGCTGCCGATGGTGCGGAAGAA
>DASXJI010000080.1:0-3297 GCA_036497495.1 Mycobacterium sp. | reverse complement strand
GGCCTTGGCGACGTCAGCCGCCAACAGTCGCTCGGCGAGGATCCGGGCGCCGGACAGCGTGCGCTGCTGCCGCTCGACGAATTCCGGGGTGCCCGCGATTTTCAGCGCCACTGCCTTGGCCGCGATCACGTGCATCAGCGGGCCGCCTTGCTGACCCGGGAAGACCGCGGAGTTGATCGACTTCGCGTATTCCTGCTTGCCGATGATCAGGCCGGAACGCGGGCCACCCAGCGTCTTGTGCACGGTGGTCGACACGACGTCGGCGTGCGGCACCGGCGACGGGTGCAAACCGGCCGCAACCAGCCCGGCGAAGTGCGCCATGTCGACCCACAGCTTGGCGTCCACCTCGTCGGCGATCGACTTGAACGCGGCGAAGTCCAGGATCCGCGGGTAGGCCGACCAGCCCGCGACGATGACCTTCGGACGGAACTCCAGCGCCTGGGCGCGCACCGCGTCCATGTCGATCAGATGCGTGGCGGCGTCGACGCCGTAGAAAGCGTTCTCGTACAGCTTGCCGGAGAAGTTCAGCTTCATGCCGTGGGTCAGGTGACCGCCGTTGGCGAGGTCGAGGCCCAGCAGTCGCTCCCCCGGCGACATCAGCGCGTGCAGCACCGCGGCGTTGGCCTGGGCGCCGGCATGCGGTTGCACGTTGGCGAAGCCGGCGCCGAACAGCGCCTTGGCCCGGTCGCGGGCGATGTTCTCCACGATGTCGACGTACTCGCAACCGCCGTAGTAGCGGCGGCCGGGCAGACCCTCTGCGTACTTGTTGGTCAGCACGCTGCCCTGCGCCTGCAGTACCGCGCGCGGCACGAAGTTCTCCGAGGCGATCATCTCCAGCGTGTCGCGCTGGCGGCCAAGCTCTTTGCCGAGCAGCTCGGCGATGTCGGGGTCGACGTCGGACAGCGGCGCAAACATCACGGAGGAAACAGAAGACGAGGTACGGGCATCGGGTGCGGCAGTCACGCCCGCCAGTCTATCGGCGGGCACCGCCGCATCGGACTACTCGGGTAGCGCCGACGGGATCAATGGTTCGTCGAGGAGCCGGCCGAACCGCTCGACAACGCTCGTCTCGGCGGGGCGATCGTCCAGCCAGCCGCGTAGCAGCCGATATCCCTCGACATAGGTACTGGTGTAGGCGCGCCACAGCGGCGAGGACAAAAACCGCAGCATCTGCCGCGCGCGGGTGTCGTTGACCAGCAGCCAACGGCGCAGGAAATCCGCAACCTCGCCGGCGTCGCGGTGCTCGTCGTGCAACATCAACGCGGCATCCTGCCGGACTCCGGCCAGGGCTGCCGACGCCTCGGACAGCGCCTCGGCGCGCTCACCGTCGAACCGCAGGCCCAGATCGGCGTAGATCTCGGCGGCCCACCGCCCCCACCCCGGGCCGATCGCCGCGTACAGGGCCAGGTCGGCCAGACCCTCGGCGATCAGGCATTGCGGCGTGTTCACCAGGAAGATGGTCTGCTCGGCCTGGCCTTTGCGGTTGACCAGGCCGAGCTCCTTGCGGCAGTGCTCGGTGTGGTGTCCCGGATAGGACTCGTGGGCCACCAGCCTCGGCAGGTTGGACATCAGCTGTTTGATGTCGGCGTTGACCGCGACCGTCGAGCGGTAGTCGCCGAGGTAGTAGTTGAATCCCGACCACGGCTTATCCGTCACTACCTGGTACTCGACGGTTTCGGCATTCGGGAGCGGGTAATCGGCGCGGACCCGGTCGCGCAGCGCGCTGGAGAAGGCCTCGATGCATTCGGCTAGCCGCTCCGGCGGGATTTCCTCGCCGGTGCGGTGCGCGTCCATCCGGTCGGCCAGCGGCCCGTCACCACCCAGCACCTCGTCGAGGCGGGCATGCGCCTGGCGGTAGGTATCCGGCTCGCCCTTGCCGATGCGCACGTCGAAGTAGTCGTGCACCTCGTCGACGAAGCCGACGTCTTCGCCGGCGAACTTACGGCCGGCGCACTCCAGCGCACGCAGGTGCGCAGCCACGTAGTCGGCGCGCTGCTGGTCAAATCCGTTGCGGTGCGGCACGTCTGGGATCGCCGCGATCAGTTGTCGGGCTTGACGGACCAGATCGGCCGGATCCGGTGCCGGCTCAGCCGACACCATTTGGCGCAGCATTGGATTGCCGGTGAAGGAGTCGACGTATCCCGACTCGATGCGGTCGAAACGCAAACCGAGTAGCAGATACTCACGGACCAGCGTGTCAGGTTCCACGCCAGCAGAGTCTATTTGCCCGGCCCAGCGGACTTCAGCAAGGCCGAGGCTGCAAGACTGACGTCATGCCGCGGCCAAGCGAGCCGAGCCCCTACGTGGAGTTCGATCGACGTCAATGGCGCGCGCTACGTATGTCCACACCGCAGCCGCTGACCGAAGAAGAAGTCGTCGGGTTGCGGGGTCTGGGCGAGCAGATCAACCTGCGCGAGGTCGAAGAGGTCTACCTGCCGCTGGCCCGGCTCCTGCACTTGCAGGTCGCCGCCCGTCAGGGGCTGTTCTCCGCGACGGCCGAGTTCCTCGGCGAGCCCCAGCAGGCACCCGACCGCCCTGTGCCGTTCATCATCGGGGTGGCCGGCAGCGTCGCGGTCGGTAAGTCGACAACGGCCCGCGTGCTGCAGGCGCTGCTGGCCCGCTGGGATCACCACCCGCGCGTCGACCTGGTGACCACCGACGGATTTCTCTACTCCAACGCCGAGTTGACCCGGCGGAACCTGATGCACCGCAAGGGTTTTCCGGAAAGCTACGACCGGCGGGCGCTGATGCGGTTCGTCACCTCGGTCAAGTCGGGTTCGGACTACGTGTGCGCGCCGGTGTACTCACACCTGCACTACGACCGGGTGCCGGACGCCAAGCAGGTGATCCGCCACCCGGACATTCTGATCCTCGAGGGCCTGAACGTGCTGCAGACCGGACCCACGCTGATGGTGTCGGACCTGTTCGACTTCTCGCTGTACGTGGACGGCCGGATCGAGGACATTGAGCAGTGGTACATCTCGCGGTTCCTGGCGATGCGCTCAACCGCGTTCGCCAACCCCGCTTCGCACTTCCACCACTACGCGGGGCTGACCGACCAGCAGGCCGAGATTGCGGCCCGCGACATCTGGCGATCGATCAACCGGCCCAACCTGATCGAGAACATTTTGCCGACCCGGCCGCGCGCCACGCTGGTGCTGCGCAAAGACGCCGACCATTCGATCAACCGGCTACGGCTGCGCAAGCTCTAGATCGCCAACAAGCCGATGCGGGGACGCTCACCGCAACCTCTGACGGCGGCGCCCCGCACCGGCGGGACGGGAGTTACGCCGGCAG
>DASXJI010000079.1:0-6347 GCA_036497495.1 Mycobacterium sp. | reverse complement strand
TGCGCCGCGGTGTCAACCATCTCCTGACGTACCGGGAACAATTCCACTGCCATCCGGGTTGAGCGCATGAGACTTAACTTTGGAGGAATGATGGCTGAAGCCAAATCAGTGCCCGTGCTGTTCGTCAGCGATCTGATCGTGCTGCCCGGGATGGTGGTGCCGGTCGCCTTGGATGACGCCGCTCGCGCGGCCGTCGACGCCGCGCGTGCCACCGAGTCCGGCACTTTGCTCATTGCGCCCCGACTCGAGGACCGCTACCCGTCCTACGGCGTGCTAGCGACGATCGTGCAGGTCGGTCGGATACCCGGCGGCGGCACCGCGGCAGTGGTGCGTGGCGAGCGACGGGCCCACATCGGTGCCGGCGCCAGCGGGCCGGGAGCCGCGCTGTGGGTCGAGGTGACCGAGGTCGCCGATGCCGAGCCCAGTGACGAGATTCGCAAGCTCGCGGGCGAATACAAGAAATTGCTGCTGGCGATGCTGCAGCGCCGCGAGGCCTGGGAGCTCGTCGACGTGGTCAACAAGCTGACCGACCCCTCGACGCTGGCCGACATGGCCGGTTACGCGTCGTATCTGACCGCCGTGCAGAAGCGCCAGCTGCTGGAAACCGAGGATGTTGCCGAGCGGCTGACGGCGTTGATCGACTGGACCGGCGACCAACTGGCCGAAGTCGAGGTCAACGACAAGATTGCCGAAGACGTCCGCGAGGGCATGGAAAAGCAGCAGAAGGAGTTCATGCTGCGCCAACAGCTCAACGCGATCCGCAAAGAGCTCGGCGAGGGTGAGCCCGACGGATCCGACGACTACCGGGCCCGGGTCGAGGCCGCTGACCTGCCTGACAAGGTCCGCGAGGCCGCGCTACGCGAGGTCGGGAAGCTGGAACGCTCCAGCGACCAGAGCCCCGAAGGCGGCTGGATCCGCACCTGGCTGGACACCGTGCTCGACCTGCCGTGGAACACCCGGACCGAGGACTCGACCGACCTCAAGGCCGCACGCGAGATTCTCGACGCCGATCACCACGGGCTGGATGACGTCAAGGACCGCATCGTCGAGTACTTGGCGGTGCGAGCCCGGCGTGCACAGCGCGGCCTGGAGGTTGTCGGCGGTCGCGGCTCGGGCGCTGTGATGGTGCTGGCCGGTCCGCCCGGTGTCGGTAAGACGTCCCTGGGCGAGAGCGTTGCCCGAGCGTTGGGCCGCAAGTTCGTCCGCGTCGCCCTCGGGGGCGTGCGCGACGAGGCCGAGATCCGCGGCCACCGGCGCACCTACGTCGGCGCGCTGCCGGGCCGGATCGTCCGTGCCATCGGCGAAGCCGAATCGATGAATCCCGTTGTGCTGCTTGACGAGGTCGACAAGGTCGGCTCGGACTTCCGCGGCGACCCCAGTGCCGCCTTGCTGGAGGTGCTGGATCCCGCGCAGAACCACACCTTCCGGGACCACTACCTGGACCTGGATCTGGACCTGTCCGATGTGGTGTTCCTGGCGACCGCGAACCTGATCGAGAACATCCCCTCAGCGTTGCTGGACCGGATGGAGCTCGTGCAGATCGATGGGTACACCGAGGACGACAAGGTTGCCATCGCGCGGGACTTCCTGTTACCGCGGCAGCGCGACCGTGCCGGCCTGACGGACGACGAAGTCACCGTGACCGAGACGGCGCTGCGCAAGATCGCGGCCGACTACACCCGCGAGCCGGGTATGCGGCAGTTCGAACGGCTACTGGCCAAGGCGCTGCGGAAGGTGACCACGAAGATCGCTGAGGACCCGGTGACGATCGACGAGCCGGATCTGGTGGATTACCTTGGCCACCCGCGCTTCACCCCTGAGTCGGCCGAACGTACAGCGGTGCCGGGTGTGGCGACGGGCCTGGCGGTGACCGGGCTGGGTGGTGATGTGCTCTACATCGAAGCGGGCGCCAACGACGGCGAACCGGGTCTACAGCTGACGGGTCAGCTGGGTGACGTGATGAAGGAGTCCGCGCAGATCGCCCTGTCGTATGTGCGTTCGCACGCCGTGGAATTGGGCGTCGATCCCGCGGCGCTGGACCGGCGGATCCACGTGCACGTGCCCGCCGGCGCTGTCCCGAAGGACGGCCCGTCAGCCGGTGTCACGATGGTGACCGCGCTGGTGTCGATGGCCACCGGACGACAGGTCCGTGCCGATGTCGGCATGACCGGCGAGGTGACGCTGAACGGCCGGGTGCTGCCGATCGGCGGCGTCAAGCAGAAACTGCTGGCCGCGCAGCGGGCCGGGCTCTCGACGGTGTTCATCCCGCAGCGCAACGAACCCGACCTGGACGATGTGCCCGCCGAGGTGCTCGAGGCGCTGGACGTCAAACCGATGACCGACGTCGCCGAAATCGTCGCCCAGGCACTGGAGCAGGCGTCGCAAGAGGTGACCGCTGCCGCCTGAAGTCGGATAGCCTGCGGGGCATGACCGACCTGCAACAGCTCAAACGCCGCATCGTTCACACGGCTCAACGCCTGGTGGTCAATCCAGTCGGTCGACGTTCACCGATGACCATGCTGGAGACCACCGGGCGAAAGTCGGGGGAATCGCGACGCACCGCGGTCGGGGGTCGGGTGATCGGCAACCAGTTCTGGATGGTCTCGGAGCATGGCGACCATTCGCACTACGTGCTCAACATCAAGGCCAACCCGGAAGTGCGCGTGCGCATCCGCGGCAAGTGGTGCGGCGGAACCGCTCACCTGCTGCCGGGCGATGACGTCAACGAGCGGTTGCGCAGTCTGCCCGGGTTCAACAGCGCTCTGGTGCGGTTGATGGGCAGCGACCTGCTGACGATCCGGGTCGACCTGGACTGAGACTGACGCTCCATGGCCTACGACACCGACCTTGCCGATCGCATTCGCGAGCTGCTTGGCCCGCTGCGCGGCGTCGACGAGAAGCGGATGTTCGGCGGCTTGGCGTTTCTGATCAATGGCAACATGTCCGTGGCTGTCAGCAGGCAGGGCGGTCTGATGGTGCGGGTGCGGCCGGATGACACCGAAAAACTCTTGGGGCGAGCCCACGTCAACCCGATGGTGATGGCCGGACGCGAAATCCGCGGGTGGATTCGTGTCGATGCTGACGGCGTCAAGACCAAACGGCAATTGACGGACTGGCTGACTCATGGCGTCGACTATGCGCGGAGTCTGCCGCACAAGTAACCACGACGTTTGCGAGCCCTAACTACGGGTACGCCCTGGATGATGAACCAGCACAAGCAAGTGGTTCGACGCCTGCTGCGGGTCGCCGGGACGACCTATGCCGCCGAAGCCGGTGTCCGGTTAAGTGACAAGCCGATGCCGCTGTTTCAGCTCTTGGTGCTCTGCATGCTGGCCAGTAAGCCAATCGACGCGACGATCGCGATGCGGGCCGGCCGTGAGCTGTTCAGCGACGGACTCAAGACGCCGAAGGCCGTGTTGCGCGCGGAGCGGCGCACCATGATCGACGCGTTCGGCCGCGCGCATTACGTCCGCTACGACGAGAGTTCGGCGACGCGGCTCACCGAGATGGCTCAGCGGGTCGTCGACGAATACTCCGGTGACCTGAGGGAAATTCCTCGCCGTGCGGGCGAAGATGTCGACGCCGCTAAGCGAATGCTGAAGAAGTTCAAGGGAATCGGTGACACCGGAGCCGACATATTTTTGCGGGAAGTCCAAGATGTCTGGCCGTGGGTACGACCGCACTTCGACAAACGCGCCACGCGGACCGCCAAGTCGCTGGGATTGCCAACCGACCCCGAAGAGCTCGGCGGCCTGGCCCCGAAGGCGAACGCGCGACTGGCCGCGGCGCTGGTGCGGGTATCGCTTGACGACGACTTGCGCCAGCAGGTAGCAAACGGATAGGAGCGAGCGTGGCTGATTCGAAATCTTTCGTCATCATCGGCGGCGGGCTGGGCGGAGCCAAGGCGGCCGAAGCGTTGCGCGAGAAAGGCTTCGACGGAAAAGTCGTGCTGCTCGCGGACGAGGAATACTTGCCCTACGAGCGACCGCCGCTATCCAAAGAATTCCTGGCGGGCAAGAAAAAGCTCAGCGACTTCACAGTTCACGACTCAGAGTGGTACCGGGACAACAAGATCGACCTACGGATCGGCACTGAGGCGGTCGCGATAGACCGGACGGCACACACCGTCGCTCTGGCTGACGGCAACGATCTTCGATACGACAAGCTGCTGCTGGCCACCGGCTCACGGGCGAGGTGGTTGTCGATTCCGGGTTCCGATTCCACCGGCGTCCATTACCTGCGGAAATTCGGCGACGCGGAGAACCTTGATACCGCTCTCAAGGATGGCACGTCGCTCGCAATCGTCGGGGCGGGGTGGATCGGGCTGGAGGTGGCGGCAAGTGCCCGCGAACGTGGTGTCGGCGTCACGGTGGTCGAGACCGCCAAGGCACCGCTGATCAACGCCGTCGGCCAGCAAGTCGGCAATGTGTTCGCCAAGCTGCACCGTGATCACGGTGTCGATCTGCGCCTGGAGACCGAAGTCAAGGAGATCACCACCGACGACGGCAAAGCCACCGGTCTGCGATTAGGCGACGGATCGACGGTCACTGCCGACCGTGTGCTGATCGCCGTCGGGGCGCAGCCCAACATCGAACTGGCCCAGGACGCCGGCCTGTCGACCGGCGACGGTGGGGTGCTCGTCGACGCATCGCTACGCACCAGCGATCAAGACATCTACGCCGTGGGCGACATCGCCGCGGCCGAGCATCCATTCTTCGATGAAAGGATCCGGACCGAACACTGGGCCAACGCGCTCAAACAGCCCGCCGTCGCCGCGGCCGGCATGCTCGGTGAACCCGGTGAGTACACCGAGCTGCCGTACTTCTTCAGCGACCAATACGACCTGGGTATGGAATACGCAGGCCACGCGCCGAACTCCGACCGGGTTGTGTTTCGCGGTGACGTCGACACCCTGGAATTCGTAGCCTTCTGGCTCGACGCCGACAACCACGTGCTGGCGGGAATGAACGTCAACATCTGGGATGTGCTTGACGACATCAAGAACCTGATCCTTAAGAAGACGGTCGTCGACCTCAATAAATTGATCGATCCGCAGGCGCCGCTCGGAGACCAGATCAGCGGATCGTGATGATGTCGGCCGGGCGTTGCCCTTGGAAGCGTTCCCGCTCGGCGCGCCGACGTTTGATGCGCAGCCGTGCGTCGGAGGGAATCGTGACCGCTTCATCGCAGGTGAGGTAGAACAGCTCGCCTGCGACATCGATGAGTTCCGCATCGGCGTAACGAGAACCCAGCTCTCGCAGAGTCATTCGCAGTTCATGGGTGAAGCGGATTGTCGTGTCGTAAGCCATTTCTCTCGAAGCCCGGGCACTGGCCGCCATCCGGTCGGACAGCTTCGCCTCTGACCCCGCGGGCGACATCGGCTGAGGAAGGTCGGACGCGGCAAGCCCGGCGGCGGCGACCAGCATCGCCGGATCGTCTCCGAACATCAGGTTGGCAAACTCGATCTCACCGGGACCCCGGTGCCCGATCCGGCCGACCGCGGAGGCGAACGCCGTACCGATGGCGGCCGACTGAGCGCTGACGCCATCGAGGTCTCGTTCCAGCGCCAGCGCGCACAGCTTTTCATCGTCACGAATCAGCGCCGCCAACGACGAGGTCTCAGCCGCGACAGCATCGCTTTCCAGCAATGCGCCTATCCCGGAGACGGCAACCTGCAGCCCAGCGCGCCCCACCGTCGCTGCGGTGATCGCGCTGTCGATCAGCCACCGTCCCGAGATACCCCAACCCTGATGAATCCTGTCCCGCAGTAGCCGGATCCGCACCTGCAGGTGGGCGTCCGACAGCGAATTCAATTGTGCTGCATCGAGATGTTCGGCCGTGGCGGCCGCGACGTACTCGTGGGTGTCGGCCTTCAGGTGTCGCAACAATGCCAAAGCCCGTTTGATCACCACTGCCTTGGCGGCCGGGCCGAGCAGCCCGCCGGTCAGTGGCGGACGTCCCAGTGGCAACAACGAATCGACACGTGCGTCACCCAACGACGCGCGCACGATGTCGTCGACATCCCAACCGGGGAGCTGCTCCGCGGCGATGACGCTCGCCGAAACGCCAACGTAGGGACGGTGACCGAACACCGCGATCGCCCTGCTCCCCCATTCCTCGGCAACCAGGTCGCCGAGCGCCAACACCGGGCTCATCGCCCGCGCGGCGGCACGCAACCCGCCGAGCTGGACGTCGATCGTCATCGGCGTCAACGGCCCGGGCAGCGTCTCGGCCAGTGGCGCTGCGCTGAACACCGGAAATCGCGGGTCGGCGCGGTCGTCGAACTCGCCCTCCAGGCCCTCCGGTGACGCCGACCGCAACGCGGTGCCGTCCAGCGGCTCGGTTCG
>DASXJI010000078.1:0-8533 GCA_036497495.1 Mycobacterium sp. | reverse complement strand
CGCCACGAAATCGTTGTGTTTCTGGTTGCTCAGCGCCTTCAACGGCGTGGTGTAGAAGCATTTCCCACCGGACGCCAGCGCCAAGTGCACCGCGAATTCGCCGACGACGGTCTTGCCGGCCCCGGTCGGCGCGCACACCAGAACACCGTGGCCGCTCTCCAGCGCCGCACACGCCCGGCGTTGAAAGTCGTCGAGCTCAAACTCCAATTCCGCAGTGAACCGAGCTAATTCGCCCGTGTCGTTGCCGCCGCTTCTCCTCATCGCTTCGCTCTGCATCGCCGCGCCCGCGCGTCAGGTGATGTCGTCATGAGGTCCGGCGATGCTCGACGGCACCCCGACTGCAGAGGGCGGGTCGATGACCGAGGCTTCGTCATCGGCGAGGGCGGTCAGCGCTTCGCGCCTGGCTTTGCGTTTGTCGTGTACCCGGGCGATCTGGATGGCCAGTTCGAGCAGCAGCGTCAACGCCAGGCCCAACGCCGTCATGGAGAACGGATCCGAGCCCGGTGTGAAAACGGCCGCGAAGACGAACATCGCGAAGATCAGGCCGCGCCGCCACGACCGCAGCCGCGCGTAGGTCAACACGCCGACGAAGTTGAGCATCACGACCAGCAGCGGAAATTCGAAGCTCACGCCGAACACCAGCAGCAGGTTGATCAGGAACCCGAAATACCGGTCGCCGGACAGCGCGGTCACCTGCACGTCGCTGCCGACCGTCAACAGGAAGTGCAGCGCCTTGGCCAGCACCAGGTACGCCAGCACCGCGCCGGTGACGAACAGCGAAGCGGCCGGCACGACGAATGCGACCGCGAAGCGCCGTTCCTTCTTGTACAGCCCCGGGGTGATGAACGCCCAGAATTGGTAGAGCCACATCGGGCAGGCCATCACCACCCCGACCGTCAACGCGACCTTCAACCTCAACATGAACTGGTCGAAGGGCGCTGTGGCCAGCAGCCGGCACTGGCCGTTGGCGATGTCCGCCCGCGCCGAGGGTGGCAGCGCACAGTAGGGGTGTCGCAGCCACTCGCCCAGGCTTTCCAGCCCGAAGACAGGGTGCGAGTACCAGACGAAACCTATCGCTGTGGTGAGCGCGACCGCCGCCAGCGACAGCAGCAGTCGCGCGCGCAGCTCGGTGAGATGGTCGACGAGCGACATGGTCGCGTCGGGGTTGGTGCGACTGCGACGGGAACGCGGATCTAGCCGCCTGAATAAACCGGTGGTGCGCACAGTGAATTGGGCGCTCGGGCGCCGCGGGGGCGATACCAGGCTAGGCCGGCCGACCGTCAGCCGCCGGCGGTTCGACCCGCTCCGAATGCACCGGCTGAGCCGGCGCGGCTTGGGGGGCGGACGTTTCGGGTTTGTTGTCACTTTGCAGTTCGCGGACCTCGGACTTGAAGATCCGCAACGACTTGCCCAGTGAGCGAGCGGCGTCGGGAAGCCTCTTGGCGCCGAAAAGAACAATCACCAGGACCGCGATGATAGCCAGGTGACCCGGAGTCAGAGCATTCACTTTTATTTACCTCCAGATGTCACAACGATGCTACCGCAGCGTTTGGTTCACTAGCCGGACCGCGCCGCGGCCTGGTAGGACTCCAGTGCGGCCGCCGCGGCCTCACGCACCCGCGCGGCCAGCGATTCCGGCCCCAGAACGCGGACCGCCGACCCCATCCCCAGCACCTGACGCGCCATCCAGTCTTCCGAGGCATAGGTCATTGCCGCCTCGCAGTAGCCGTCGGGCAGATCCTGGAGCAGACGCATCGGGTAGTACTCGAACATCCACGAAGCCTCCGGCGCCAGCTGCAGTGTCGCCGATGGCAACGACGGGTCGGCGTCGAACAGCGACGTGTCCGGCGGCGCCTGGAGCGCGGGTTCCGGTGGCGCAGAATGCTCGTCGAGCACGCTGGCGTCGACGATGCGGTCGAACCGGAACAGCCGCACGCCTTCGGCTTCCCGCGACCAGGCTTCCAGGTAGCTCTGATCGCCGACCAGCACAATCCGAATCGGATCGACGATCCGGGTGGACAGCGTGTCGTGCGAGGCGGCGTAGTAGTCGATGCTCAGCGCCCGGCGGTCCCGGACCGCGGCGCGCACGGCGGCGGCGGCCTGACTCTCGACGGCTGCGGGCTCGTCGACCGCGGCGACGTCGTTTCCGTGTCCGGCGGCTCCGGCCGCGGCCTCGATTTTGGCGATCGCGCTACGCGCCGCTTCCGGATCGACCACCCCGGGGATGTCGGCGAGTGCGCGCAACGCCACCAGCAGGCCGGTGGCCTCCGGCGACGTGAGCTGCAGCGGGGTGTCCATTCCTGCCGAGAACGTCACCTCAACGGTGTCACCGGTGAATTCGAAGTCGATCAGGTCGCCCGGGCCGTAGCCGGGCAGGCCGCACAGCCACAGCTGGTCGAGATCCTCCCCCAGCTGCTTGACCGAAACGCCCAGGTCAGATGCGGCCTGGGTGCGGGTAACCCGCGGGTTGGCCTGAAAGTACGGCACCATGTTCAGCAACCGCACCAGGCGCGTGGACACGGGCGTCACGCCTCCCCCGCTCCAGCGTGGGCGCGCAACCGGCCCAACACCTCGTCGCGCAGCGAGTGCGGTTCCAGCACCACAGCGTCGGGGCCATATCCGGCGATGTCGCGCGCCACCCGACCGGTGGTTCCGATGTCGAGTTCGATGACGTCGCCGTCGCGGCCGTTCACCTGCCGGGCACCCAGCGATGTCCCGGCGCGCCGCAGCGCGGTGGCCCGCCCGTCGGCGACCCAGACCTGAGCCCGCACGCCCGTCGGTGGGTCGCCGACGGCGTTGGCCACGATCTCGCGCAGGTCGGCGTCCACAGGCCGGGTGACGGCACCGGCGGCGCCGATCGGTGTTACCTCGTCGCCGATCCTGGACAGCCGGAAGGTGCGGGTGGCGCCGCGGTCGCGGTCGTGTCCGACGAGATACCAGCGGCCCTTCTCGGTCACCACGCCCCACGGCTCGACCGTGCGCACGGTGTATGGATCCGTGCGGGACGGCCGGTGCGGAAACTGCACGGCCTGCCCGGCGTCGATCGCCGAGAGCAGCAATCCGAGAACGTCTTCTGATCCACGTAGTCCCACGCCTCCGGACGGTGACGCGATGGCGATCGGCGCGAGCGGGTCGACGTCGACGCCCGCGGCGCGCAGCTTGAGCAGCGCACCCTGGGTGGCGGTGATCAATTCCGGCGACTCCCACAGCTGGGTGGCCACGGCGACGGCAGCGGCCTCGTCGCCGGTCAGCTCGACCGCGGGCAGCGCATACGCGTCGCGGTTGATCCGGTAGCCCTCGACCGGATCGAACGACGACACCCTGCCGGTTTCCAACGGGATGCCCAGATCGCGCAGCTCGTTCTTGTCACGCTCGAACATTCGCGAGAACGCTTCGTCGCTGGCACTGTCCGCATAGCCCGCCACGCTGGACCGAATTTTCTCCGCGGTGATGTAGCTACGGGTGGACAACAGCGCGATGACGAGGTTCAGCAATCTTTCGACTTTGGAAACCGCCACCCGCACCACCCTAATTGCCGGAATCTCCCGCGGAATTCACCCGGTTCCTCCCCGATGTGCCCCGGACTGCATCGTCGCCGGGCTACATGCTGGCGATCAGCCTCTTGACCCGCTCGTCCACCGACCGGAACGGATCCTTGCACAGCACGGTGCGCTGAGCCTGATCGTTGAGCTTGAGGTGCACCCAGTCGACGGTGAAATCGCGGCCTGCGGCCTGGGCCGCGCTGATGAACTCGCCGCGTAACCGTGCCCGGGTGGTCTGCGGTGGCTGATCCACCGCGGCGTCGATCTCCTCGTCAGTGGTGATGCGCGCCGCCAGACCTTTGCGTTGCAGCAGATCGAAGACGCCGCGGCCACGCTTGATGTCGTGGTACGCCAGGTCGAGTTGGGCGATCTTCGGGTCGGACAACTCCATGTCGTAGCGATCCTGGTAGCGCTGGAACAGCTTGCGCTTGATCACCCAGTCGATCTCGGTGTCGACCTTGGCGAAGTCCTGGCTCTCCACCGCGTCGAGCTGGCGACCCCACAGATCGACGACCTGCTCGATCTGTGGGTTGGACTCGCGGGTCTGCAGATGCTCGACGGCTCGCGCGTAGTACTCGCGCTGGATGTCCAGCGCACTGGCCTGACGTCCGCCGGCCAGCCGCACCGGCCGCCGGCCGGTGACGTCGTGGCTGACCTCGCGGATGGCGCGGATCGGGTTGTCCAGCGAAAAGTCCCGGAAAGCGACACCGGCTTCGATCATTTCCAGCACCAATGACGCCGTGCCCACCTTGAGCATGGTGGTGGACTCGCACATGTTGGAGTCGCCGACGATGACGTGCAGGCGCCGATACTTCTCGGCGTCGGCGTGCGGCTCGTCGCGGGTGTTAATAATGGGACGGGATCGGGTCGTCGCACTGGAGACGCCCTCCCAGATGTGCTCGGCACGCTGCGACAGGCAGAAGGCGGCGGCCTTCGGGGTCTGCAGCACCTTGCCGGCGCCGCAGATCAGCTGGCGAGTGACCAGGAAGGGCAACAGCACATCGGAGATCCGGGAGAACTCGCCGGCCCGCACAATCAGGTAGTTCTCGTGGCAGCCGTAGGAGTTGCCCGCCGAGTCGGTGTTGTTCTTGAACAGGTAGATGTCGCCGCCGATGCCCTCATCACCGAGCCGCTGCTCGGCGTCAATCAGCAGGTCTTCGAGCACGCGCTCGCCGGCGCGGTCATGGGTGACCAGCTGGATCAGGCTGTCGCATTCGGCAGTGGCGTACTCCGGATGGCTACCGACGTCCAGATACAGCCGTGCGCCGTTGCGCAGGAAAACATTGGAGCTGCGGCCCCAGGAGACCACCCGCCGAAACAGGTAGCGGGCTACTTCGTCGGGCGACAAACGCCGATGACCGTGGAAAGTGCAGGTGACACCGAATTCGGTTTCGATGCCCATGATTCGTCGCTGCACAATTCGAGCGTACTGGGTCAACCCGCAACTGGTGTGTAACCCCCGCCGACGGGTCGGTGACCCGTCCACAGCAGCCCATGTCGACTCCTGCCGCGGGAACGCTGACAACACGAAAGCGACTGCTGTCGAAGCGCGTTCACGCCTTGGCGGGTTCTGGCGCTTCGCCGAACCGGCTCAACGCCAGAGTCGCGAACACGGCTACCACGAACCCGGCCGCCACCAGCCAGCCCAGGCCTGCGCGGGTCTGGTCACCCAGCCACACCACCCCGACCAGCGCCGGGCCAACCGTCTCGCCGACGACCATCCCGGCGACGGCGGTGGTCACCGATCCGCGGCTCAAAGCGGAAGTGAGCAGCAGAAAGCCCGCCAACCCGCCGCCGATCACCGCGTAGACGGCGGGATTGGTATAGAACGCCGCCTTGGTCGGATCGATCGAATCGATCAAGCGGACGGCGATCTCGACGACGCCGAAGCCGGCCCCGGCCCCTAAACCCAGGACCAGGGCGCGGGTGCGGTCGCTCAGCCGGCCCGCCGCCGCGCCGGCAATGAACACCACGGCGACGATCCCCAGCAGCCCCCAGCCCAGCTGGGGTGGCCCGTGCCCGGACCCCTCCGGACCGGCGGCAAGGCCGAGCATCGCCAGGCTCGCGCACACCACGGCCACGGCGGCCCACTCGACCTGTGACAACCGGGTGGACAGCACCCATGCCGCCACGATCGCGGTGACGGCCAACGACCCGGCGATCGCGGCGGCGACGACGTAGATCGGCACCAACCGCAACGCCGCCACTTGCAAGAGAAAGCCCAGACCGTCAAGCCCGATGCCGACCAGGTACCGCCACTGCCGCAACGCCCGCAGGAGCAGGGCCGGGTCGACTCCGGAATCGCTGTCGCCGGCATCCACCGAGCGGGTTGCCGCGGCCTGCAGCACCGTCGCGGTGCCGTAACACACCGAGCAGCCCATCGCGAGCAGCAAGCCAATCAGCACGAGCCAGGGCCTATTTCGACGATTCCTCCGCCGAGTCGTCGTCCGACTCGGCGTCGTCAGGCTCAGGCAGCAGCCGCTCCAGCGCGGCACCGGTGATCCGTCGGAATGCCCGCCGCGGCCGGTTGACGTCGAGGATGGCTACCTCCAGCGTCGTGACGTCCAGTGTGTTGTCGTCGCCGTTGCCGCTGCCCGCCTTCAAGGCGTTGACCGCGATATGCACCGCGTCGGCCAAATCGGCGTTCTCGGCGTAGGAGTCCTTGAGTGCGGTGGCGATCGGCTCGGTCGTGCCGCCCATCACCACGAAATGCGGTTCATCGGCGATCGATCCGTCATAGGTAATCCGGTACAGCTCAGGCGGTTTGATCTCGCCGTAGTGAGCAACTTCGGCGACGCACAGCTCAACCTCGTAGGGTTTGGCCTGTTCGGTGAAGATGGTTCCCAGCGTCTGCGCGTAAACGTTGGCCAGCTGCCGTCCGGTCACATCGCGGCGATCGTAGGCGTAGCCACGGGTGTCGGCGAACTGAATTCCGCCGCGGCGCAGATTGTCGAACTCGTTGAACTTTCCGGCGGCCGCGAAGCCGACTCGGTCGTAGAGTTCGCTGATCTTCTGCAGCGATCGCGACGGGTTCTCCGCAACGAACAGCACACCACCGGAAAAGACCAGTGCGACGACACTGCGGCCTCGCGCAATACCCTTGCGCGCGAGCTCGCTTCGCTCGCGCATCGCCTGCTCGGGCGAGATGAAGTACGGAAAACTCATGTATCACTTCCCGCACGGTCGGCGTCCGGGCCGAAAGTGTCAGCGCGGGACCGCCTTTCGATGACCTCCCGCGCCAGCTCGGCGATACGTGGCTCGGCCACGTTGGCCGCACCGTCGGCGCCGATCGTGACCGCGGTCGGGTAAATCCCGCGGACCAGGTCGGGCCCGCCAGTGGCCGAATCGTCGTCGGCCGCGTCGTACAGCGCCTCGACCGCGACTCGCAGCGCCGAATCGGCATCCGTCACTTGCGAATACAACTTCTTGATCGACGATTTCGCGAATATCGATCCCGAACCGACCGACTGGTAGCCCTCTTCTTCCAGGTTCCAGCCACCTGCCGCGTCGAAGGAGACGATGCGGCCCGCCTTCTGCGAGTCAGGATCGTCGATGTCGAAACCGGCCAGCAGCGGCAGGGCCACCAGACCCTGCATCGCCGCAGCGAGGTTACCGCGCACCATGATCGCCAGCCGGTTCACCTTGCCCGCAAAGGTAAGTGGCACGCCTTCCAGCTTTTCGTAATGCTCGAGCTCGACGGCGTAAAGCCGGGCGAATTCGACGGCGATGGCCGCGGTGCCGGCGATCCCCGTCGCGGTGTAGTCATCGGTGATGTACACCTTTTGCACATCGCGACTCGCGATCATGTTGCCCTGCGTCGAACGCCGGTCGCCGGCCAGCAGGACTCCACCCGGGTACTTCAGCGCGACGATCGTCGTTCCGTGCGGCAGCTGAGAACTCGGCGTGATCGCGTCTGGGCTACCGATGCCCGCGGGGAGCAGTTCGGGCGCCTCACGGCGCAAATAATCAGTGAATGAGGAAAGGCCGCCGGAGGCGGTTCCGGGAAGTGCAGGGTTGGTGGCCAGGCGATCGCGGTTTGGCCAGGTCACTGTCCGCCCTTTTGGACGTATGCGCGGACAAAGTCTTCGGCGTTCTCTTCCAGAACATCGTCGATCTCATCCAGCAGGTCGTCGGTTTCCTCGGTCAGCTTCTCGCGACGCTCCTGGCCCGCGGCCGTGCTGGCAGTGGGGTCGTCGTCATCGCCGCCGCCACCGCCGCGCTTGGTCTGCTCCTGGGCCATCGCTGCCTCCTGCATCGTTATCGGGCGTGAAACACGCCCGTTGCTCTCCACCCTACCGGTCAATAGCGTTATTGCTCAGGCGAAAGCCCGGTGTCCGGCCGCTCAGGTGGTCAGCTGCTGCACCAGCTCGACCGCGCTGTCCACCGAATCCAGCAGCGCCCCGACGTGCGCTTTACTGCCGCGCAGCGGCTCCAGCGTCGGAATTCGCACCAGCGAATCGCCACCCAGATCGAAAATCACCGAGTCCCAGCTGGCCGCCGCGATATCGGCGCCGAAGCGGCGCAGGCACTCCCCTCGGAAGTAGGCCCGGGTGTCGGTGGGCGGATTGTCGACCGCGTCGATCACTTGCTGCTCGGTCACCAGACGTTTCATCGAACCGCGCGCGACCAGCCGGTTGTACAGACCTTTGTCCAGCCGGACGTCGGAGTACTGCAGGTCGACCAGGTGCAGCCGGGGCGCGGACCAACTCAGGTTCTCCCGGTGCCGGAAGCCTTCCAGGAGTCGCAGCTTGGCCGGCCAGTCCAGCAGCTCGGCGCACTCCATCGGGTCGCGCTCGAGCTGGTCGAGCACGTGCGCCCAGGTCTCCACGACGTGGGCCGCGCGCGCGTCGTGGTCGCGGCCGTCGACCAGCTTCGCCGCCCGGTCCAGGTAAATCCGTTGCAGCGCAAGGGCAGTCAGCTCACGCCCATCGGCCATGGCGACGGTGGCACGCAGCGACGGGTCACGGCTGACCGCGTGCACCGCGTGCACC
>DASXJI010000077.1:0-10172 GCA_036497495.1 Mycobacterium sp. | reverse complement strand
GCGGACGATCACCTCGCCGCTGCGCGGGCAGCTGACCGAGTCGGCGGCCCAGCTGCCGCCGGCCGCCACCCAGACCACGTTGGTGTGGTCGTAGGCGGCTGACGTCATCAACACGTCGTCGCAATTGGCGACGACGACCGCATTCGGGTGCGCGGACAGCCCGGCCCGCAGCCTGCGCTCGATCACGTTGATCTCGCCGACGCGGTCGAGTTGGTCGCGGGACAGGTTGAGCAGGATGACGACTGCGGGCTCGACCGCGTCGGCTACGTGCGGCACGTGCATTTCGTCGACCTCGAGGACCGCCAGCGGTGCGCCGGGGTTGACGGCCAGCGCGGCAATCAGGCCCGCGTCCATGTTGGCGCCTTCGGCGTTGCTGGCCACGCCGCCGAGAGTGCGCAGGGCTGCCGCGGTCATCCGGGTCGTCGTCGATTTGCCGTTGGTGCCGGTGACGATGACGGTGCGCCGACCGGTGCCGAGCTGACGCAGAATCGAGCGATCCAGGCTCATCGCCACCAAGCCGCCGATCATCGCACCGGCCCCCCGGCCGGTCACCCGGGATGCCCATCGCGCGCCGGCTCCGGCGGCCAGGGCGAGTCGTCCACGGGCGGTGATCACGCGAGAAAGCTTAAGGGCGATCGCAAGCTCGGCGCTTTCCCGAGCGCAGCGGGTCGCCCTCATTGGGGGAGGGCGATCGCAAGCTCGGCGCTTTCCCGAGCGCAGCGGGTCGCTCAGCAACTCAGCTGCACGACACGAGGCGCAGCGACCCGGCGATGTCGGCTCGACGTGAAATCCTCCATTCATGCGGGACACGTCGACCACGATGCCCTGGGGTCGGCCGTCCACTGAGCCCGACGCGGGTTGGGCCGTCATCGACGTCGAGACCTCCGGCTTCCGGCCCGGCAGCGCCCGCGTCATCAGCCTGGCGGTGCTGGCACTCGACGCCGAAGGGCACGTCGAGCAGTCCGTGGTGAGCCTGCTCAATCCAGGCGTGGATCCCGGTCCCACCCACATTCACGGGCTGACCGCCGAGATGCTCGAGGATCAGCCGCAGTTCAGCGAGATCGTCGGCGATGTCGTCGAGCTCGTGCGCGGACGCACGCTGGTCGCACACAACGTTGCTTTCGACTACGGCTTCCTGACCGCGGAGGCCGAGCTGGCCGGTGTCGCGCTGCCGATCGACAGCGTCATGTGCACGGTGGAGCTGGCCCGCCGGCTGGAACTGGGCACCGACAACCTGAGGTTGGAGACTTTGGCGGCGCACTGGGGTGTGACGCAGCGGCGGGCACACGACGCCTTCGACGATGCGATCGTGCTGACCAATGTGCTGGCGGCCGCGCTGCAGCGGGCCCGCGAACGCGACGTCTGGCTGCCCGTGCGACCGGTCGCCCGCCGGCATTGGCCCAGCGGCAAGGTCACTCATGACGAGCTGAGGCCGCTGAAGGTGCTGGCCTCCCGCATGCGCTGCCCGTACCTCAACCCCGGTCCTTACGTCGGCGGCGGACCCCTGGTGCAGGGTATGCGGGTCGCGCTCACAGCCGAGGTTGAGCGGACTCACGAGGAGCTGGTCGAGCGGATCCTGCATGCCGGGTTGGCCTACGCCGACGCGGTCGACCGGGAGACTTCGCTGGTGGTCTGCAATGAACACCGTCCGGCGCGGGGCAACGGACGCGTGGCTCACGAGCTCGGTGTGCCGCTGGTATCCGACGCGAAGTTCATGGAGCACGTCAGCGCGGTGTCCAAGGGCACGGGCGTTGACGACATTGTCGCCGAGGCGCACGCGGGCGAGCAGTTTGCTCTTTTCTGATTACGCGGCGTACTCCGGGTGCTGCAAGGATTGGACTATGCCCACTGCCGTATCCCGCTCCGAGAGTCCGGTCAAGCGCTGTGTGGAGTTCTGTGTGGCGGTGGCCGTGGTCTTGGTAGCGGCGTGCGGGTGCTCCCACGACGGCGGCTCAGATCCGAAGGCGGCCGGCGTGCACGTTCCGGAGAACTTCTGCAGCCTGCTCAGCGCATCCGACATCAGTCAGGTGATGGGCAGCGCGTATCCGGCGGCCCAGGGCAGCCAGTCCCCGAGTGAAGCGCAATGCACATCCATCCCGACCGCGGGCAACGACGTCAGCTACAAGCTCTACTGGAACAACGAGTACTGCATTGACGGGAAGCCGGTCGACCAGCAGTGTCTCGATTCGCAGTCCAAGGGGTTCGCCGTCAACAAGCAGTCCGCCGGTCAGGTCCAGAACGTGCCGGGTCTGGGTGATCAGGCGTTCTGCTTCGTGGCTCCGCCGGCGACCGTCGACGTCCTCAAGGGCTGGATCTATCTGATCGTGGGCGCCGGCAGCTGCGCCCAAGCCCAGACCCTGGCCGGGATGCTGCTGGCCAAGGTCTCGGCATGACGCCTCAGCTACGTGCGGCTCTGTTCACTGCCGACACCACGGCACGCAACGACGCCGTGGTGATCGACGGCGCGATACCGACACCCCATACCGTTTGACCACCGATCGACGCCTCGACATACGCCGCCGCCTGCGCGTCCTCTCCGCCGCTCATCGCGTGCTCGGAGTAGTCCAGCACGGCCACGTCGAAGCCGACATGACCCAGCGCCTCAACGAACGCGGCGAGGGGGCCGTTGCCTGATCCGGTGATCTCGGTCTCGACGCCGTGGACCTTCACCGTCGCTGCGATCCTGGTGACGCCGTGGTCGTCCTCGGACGCGTCGACGCGCTGCTTCATTCGTTCCAACGGCCGCACCGGTGCCAGATACTCCTCGGCGAACGCATCCCACATCGCCTTGGGACTGACCTCGCCGCCTTCTCCCTCACTGATCTTCTGGATCACCTGGGAGAACTCGATCTGCAGCCGTCGCGGCAGCGCCAGGCCGTGGTCGGCCTTCATGATGTAGGCCACGCCGCCCTTGCCGGACTGCGAGTTGACCCGGATCACGGCCTCGTAGGTGCGCCCGACATCGCGCGGGTCGATCGGCAGATACGGCACCTGCCAGAGCATGTCGTCGACGTCGGAGTCGGCGGCGTCCGCGGCAACCTTCATCGCGTCCAGACCTTTGTTGATGGCGTCCTGGTGACTGCCGGAGAACGCGGTGTAGACCAGATCGCCACCGTAGGGGTGGCGTTCGGGTACCGGCAGCTGGTTGCAGTACTCGACGGTGCGACGGATCTCGTCGATGTTGGAGAAGTCGATCTGCGGGTCGACGCCGCGGGAGAACTGGTTGAGTCCCAGCGTCACCAGGCAGACGTTCCCGGTCCGCTCACCGTTGCCAAACAGACAGCCCTCGATTCGGTCAGCTCCAGCCTGATAGCCCAATTCGGCTGCGGCGACCGCAGTTCCGCGGTCATTGTGCGGGTGCAGGCTCAGGATGACGGAGTCGCGCCGGGCCAGGTTGCGGCTCATCCACTCGATCGAGTCGGCGTAGACGTTCGGCGTCGCCATCTCGACGGTGGCCGGCAGATTGAAGATGATCGGGTTGTCCGGAGTCGGCCGGATGATGTCACCGACCGCGTCGCAGACCTGCTTGGCGTATTCGAGTTCGGTGCCGGTGTAGGACTCGGGCGAGTACTCGAAACGCCATTGCGTGCCAGGGTATTTGGCGCCCTCTTCGACGCACTTGCGGGCACCGTCCGTCGCGATCGCCTGCACCGCGGCACGGTCGGCTCGAAACACCACGCGGCGCTGCAGGATTGACGTCGAGTTGTAGAAGTGGACGATCGCCCGGTGCACACCCTCGCAGGCCAGGAAGGTCCGTTCGATCAGCTCGGGCCGGCACTGGGTCAACACTTGGATGGTCACGTCGTCGGGAATCGCGCCGTCGGTGATGATCTCGCGAACGAAGTCGAAGTCTGTCTGGCTGGCCGACGGGAACCCGACCTCGATCTCCTTGTAGCCCATGCGGACCAGCAGGTCGAACATGCGGCGCTTGCGGGCCGGACTCATCGGGTCGATCAACGCCTGGTTGCCGTCGCGCAGGTCCACCGCGCACCAGAGCGGGGCGCGTCTGACGACGCGGTCGGGCCAGGTGCGGTCGGCGAGCCGGATGGACTCGACCTCGTCGGCGAACGGACGGTATCGATTGACCGGCATCGATGACCCACGCTGGGTATTCCATGCCGGTTGGCCGACGTTGGGCTGGCCGGCGGGTTTGGTGATGGTTCGGTTGGACGCGAACACGTCGGGCGATTCGACCGACGGTGGGAAGCTGGTCACGGTAGTTGCTCCGGGGTTTTCAGAAGGGCGCCTCTACGGCGGCGACCGGCGCGTCGCGAACACCCGCGACGGGAGGCCGGTCTGAATCAGGCCCCGCCGCGGCGTCCGAGAAGGAGCACCCGCTGCACGCCCTGTACTGTACCGCTCCTGCGCGCTTGCCCAAAACCCCAGGCCGTCAGCCCCCGGCCGAGACGATCTTGACCGGGATATCGTCGTTTTCGTCGGTGTGGTAGCTCGCACACACCCGGTGGTAGCCGTCGGCGATCTGCAACGCCACATCTGTGGTCAGGTTGCCGCGGACCAGCAGAATCGGTGACAGCTGCTTGCCCTTCTTGATCTTTTTCAGATCTCTCGCCACATGTGCGTCGTCCGCTGGCAGCAGCGGCAAGCGTGACGCGCGCAGCAGGTCCTTCGCCTTCTTGAATACGACCGGCGCCGCCTTCAGCGCTGCCACGATTTCGCTGACCTGCGCCGGCGTGGCGAGCAGCGCGAGGTAATCCTCAGCTGCCGGGTAGTCGTGCTCGTCCGGTTCGGTCCCCCACAACACCGCGGCCATCGCGACGACCCTACCCGCCCGTCCGGCGTCCCTCGCCAGGCATCCACAGTCACATTGATATCAAATGTCGGAAACGCGCTGGTCGTCGTTCAGGGCTTGGGCCAGCGCCGTCAGGCGGCGGGCGCTCGTGTGGGAAGGTATAAAAATTGCGTATATCAAATATCCAGGTCGCCAGAAAGCGATGCTTGGTGAAATTCCTTGAAGCTATACGCGCCATCCGGCAAAAGGTCAAAGACCCAGACCAGATCGAACCGCGCGTCGTCCCAGGTGCGCGTTTGAGGGATATTCCCGCCGGGGATGGCGGCCGCGATAGCGGGGATCAGCTCATGCTGCCAGGAAATCAGGGACGTACCGGGTTTTGTCAATGCATCCCGGCAGAGCTCGGCTTCCTGGCCTGCTAACCAATCCCCGTTAATGATGAGCTCCAGGCGTTTGGCTAATGGCGTCAGGGTTTGTTTGGGCCTACGGCTGTTACTGCCGGCTTTGTCTGCTTTTTCAGGGTCGGATGCGTAGAGATGCTGAGGTACTGAAAGCCCCCGGGTTTGGGCAATTTCGGCAGAGCCGAACAAGAGGCTGATCGCCCCGGCACGTTGCCAACCGCGCACCGCCAGCGATTCTTCGCTTTTGACGCCGTTCATCCTAACGCCGTCGTTTTTCTCTTTGTTATCGGCATAAGGCTTTTCGGCATGGCGGATGATCATTATTCTTTGGGCTTTTGGCATATTTCTCCTCCAGTCGCGCTATGATTTCGGACCTCAGGCTGAAACGCGCTGCCACGCTGAGCATAAGGGTCAACCCTTTCCACCGACGGTAGGAGTGGGCACGCCGGCTCGCACCATCGATCATTAGCGCGTCACACGAGAGTGTCAACGACGAGTCGGAGGTGTGCGGTGGTCGACCGGGCTCGTCGAGGCCCGACAGCGCCACCGCAAACACCTTGGTGTTGCAGGACGGCTCTGGGTGCGCCCGCTGCCTGCCCATCCGAGCAGCCGACGCGAATCCGGTCCGCTCAGCGGACCGCGACCTTGCTGCTTCCGCCGCTATGGAGGCGTAGTGAACACGATCACGTCGGATCACTGAGTGGAAGGCGATGACATGACCGCGATCAAGGCTGACAAAGAACAGGCACTTGATTCCTTTTATGCACTTGCCAATGTAATAACGGTCAAGATTACGATGCCGCAAGCTGATTGGGATGCGGTGCGGACCGAGGAGCCAGCCGGTGGTAGGTGCAATTTCGACTGGAAAGGCGGCGAGCGGTACACGTGGCGTAAGGCAACTTCGGTCGAGATATCTGGAACGAGCTTTCCCGCGGCGACCACGTTCACTCAGGTGGGCATCAAAAAGAAGTCGTTTTGCGGCTCAATCAGCAGCGAAAAGCCGTGCGTGGACATTGACTTCGGTAAGTTCAGCGACGCCAATGTCCCGGTAATCGCTGGCCTGATCGGGTCACATTATCTGGCGCTTAACAATTCCATCCAGGATCCGTCCTATATTCATCAGATGCTGGGCTACAAATTATTCGCTATGGCCGGATTACCGCATTCGCGGTGTAATTTTGCCCAAGTGTTTGTGAACGGAGTACCGATTGGCCAAGGGTCCGCCGGCGTCAACAGCCCGGGTATCTTTGTCAATGTCGAAGCGATCCTGAAGCCCTACATCAAGCGCAATTTCAATGGCAATATGAACGGCAATCTGTACGAAATTGCACACACGGATGACTTCGTCAGCGCGCGCCTGCCATTCATCAAGGTAGAGAAACTCTCCAAATTTGACAACAAGGCCGATTTGAAGCTCGCCGACGATCAGATCGCCGCGCATGGAGTGGCCGGGGCGAGCCAGATGCTGGATCTGGACCAGTTCATTAAACACTATGCGATGGAGATTCTTCTGAAGAGCTGGGATGGTTATGCCAACAACACCAATAACACCTATATCTATAATGACGTGAATGCCGTCGCGGCGCCCGCTGTGAACGACGTCAAATTCAAAATGATACCGTGGGGTATTGACCAGATTTTGCAGCCCATTTTGCCTGTAATCTTCAGGGTGGCCCCCACTGGGCTGATCGCGAAACTCGTACGCAACGACGCCGCGCGCCGCGCGCAATTGACCGACCAGCTTCGGAGTTATCGGGACACCGTGTTCAGCCGGGAGACCCAACAAACTGTGCTGAAACCAATGATCGATCAAATGGAGGCATTACTCGTAAGGTTTGGTGTGCCCAATGCTGTATCAGAGATTGCGGGGGTGCGGCAGCAATTACAGCTGACCGGATCGGGCGCCGGCGCGGTCACGGCCGTCACCCGCACCCCCGATCATCTGGATCTGTTCTGGGTGGGGCTGGACGGATCGGTCGGCAGCAACTGGTGGGACGCCGGCGCCAACAACGGCGCCTGGAACGCCGCGTTCGAATTCGCCCCCGCCGGATCGGCCGCCCAGGGCGCGGTCATGGCCGTTGCCCGTACCCCCGATCATCTGGATGTGTTCTGGGTGGGGCCGGACGGATCGGTCGGCAGCAACTGGTGGGACGCCCACGCCAACAACGGAGCCTGGAACGCCGCGTTCGAATTCGCCCCCGCCAAATCCGCCCAGGGCGCGGTCATGGCCGTTGCCCGTACCGCCGATCATCTGGATGTGTTCTGGGTCGGGCCGGACGGATCGGTCGGCACCAACTGGTGGGACGCCCACGCCAACAACGGCGCCTGGAACACCCCGTTCGAGAGGTTCGGACCCTGATAACAGACGCTCCTAGGTTCAGGCAACGATTTCGGCGGTTGACCTGGGTGGCTGGAGGGGCGTGGAAGATCTCGCGGGCGATATAGCGTTTCGTTTTTCGTCCTTCCTTCGGCGAAGCGCCGCGCCATGTAATCGCGGGTGGGTTGGTGGCGTCGCAGACGCACGACCTCCCGTGGCGATGAGACCGTCTGAGGTGCAGGCCCACCGCCCTTGCAGCAGGGCCGGGTTGGTCAGCGGTAAACGCGACAGGCCGACACACGTATTCTGTTGTGGACCTAAGACCCCCGCGATGGTGGCGAATCCGAGACGAGAAAAGGATTGAAGTGGCGCTCGTCGTGCAGAAGTACGGCGGATCCTCGGTGGCCGACGCCGACCGGATCCGCCGGGTCGCCGAACGCATCGTCGAGGCCAAAAAGAAGGGCAACGACGTGGTTGTGGTGGTTTCGGCGATGGGCGACACCACCGACAACCTGTTGGATCTGGCTCAGCAGGTGTGCCCGGCCCCGCCGGCCCGCGAGCTGGACATGCTGCTGACCGCCGGTGAGCGCATTGCCAACGCTCTGGTGGCGATGGCCATCGAATCGCTCGGGGCCCAGGCGCGCTCGTTCACCGGCTCGCAAGCCGGCGTCATCACCACCGGCGCCCACGGCAAGGCCAAGATCATCGATGTCACGCCGACCCGCCTGCAGGCTGCGCTCGATGGAGGCCTCATCGTGCTGGTCGCCGGTTTCCAAGGGGTCAGCCAGGACACCAGGGACGTCACCACGCTGGGCCGCGGCGGCTCGGACACCACCGCGGTGGCGCTGGCCGCGGCGCTGGGCGCTGACGTGTGCGAGATCTACACCGATGTGGACGGGATTTTCAGCGCCGACCCGCGGATCGTGCCCAATGCCCGCCGACTGGACACGGTCACCTTCGAGGAGATGCTCGAGATGGCGGCCTGCGGCGCGAAAGTGCTGATGCTTCGCTGCGTGGAATACGCCCGCCGCTACAACATTCCGGTGCATGTGCGTTCGTCGTACTCGGACAAGCCGGGCACCATCGTGACCGGATCGATTGAGGACATACCTATGGAAGAGCCCATTCTGACCGGCGTCGCACACGATCGCAGCGAGGCAAAGGTGACCGTCGTCGGAATCCCCGACTACCCCGGCTACGCCGCCAAGGTGTTCCGCGCGGTGGCCGACGCCGATGTGAACATCGACATGGTGTTACAGAACGTCTCCAAGATCGAGAACGGCAAGACCGACATCACCTTCACCTGCCCGCGCGACAGCGGTCCGGCCGCGGTGGAGAAGCTGGACTCGCTCAAAGACGAAATCGGTTTCAGCCAAGTGCTTTACGACGATCACATCGGCAAGGTGTCGCTGATCGGTGCCGGGATGCGCAGCCACCCCGGGGTCACCGCCACCTTCTGCGAGGCGCTGGCCCAGGTGGGCGTCAACATCGACCTGATCTCCACCTCGGAGATCAGGATTTCGGTGCTGTGCCGGGACACTGAACTAGACAAGGCTGTTGTCGCGTTGCATGAAGCATTCGGCCTCGGCGGTGCCGAGGAGGCCAAGGTATATGCGGGGACAGGACGTTAAATGGTCGCAATAGGTGTAGTGGGTGCCACCGGCCAGGTGGGCCAGGTGATGCGCAGGCTGCTGGATGAGCGTGATTTCCCGGCGACCAGCGTGCGGTTTTTCGCATCGTCGCGTTCGCAGGGCCGCAAGCTGCCGTTCCGCGGCGAGGAGATCGAAGTCGAGGACGCCGAGACTGCCGACCCGACCGGTCTGGACATCGCAGTGTTCTCCGCCGGCGCGACGATGTCGCGAATCCAGGCGCCGCGGTTCGCCGCGGCCGGGGTGACGGTGATCGACAACTCGTCGGCGTGGCGCAAGGACGATCAGGTGCCACTCGTCGTCTCCGAAGTCAACTTCGACAGGGATGTTCGAGGCACGGGGCGCCTTCCGAAGGGCATCATCGCCAACCCCAACTGCACGACGATGGCCGCGATGCCGGTGCTCAAGGTGCTGCACGACGAGGCCCAATTGGTTCGGCTGATCGTGTCGAGCTATCAAGCTGTTTCGGGCACCGGACTGGCCGGGGTGGCCGAGCTGGTCGACCAGGCTCGCGCCGTCATCGACGACGCCGAACAATTGGTGCACGACGGCAGCGCGCTGCGGTTCCCGGAACCGAAGGCCTACGTCGCACCGATCGCTTTCAACGTCGTTCCGCTGGCCGGCAAACTGGTCGACGACGACTCCGGCGAAACCGATGAAGACCAGAAGCTACGCAGCGAAAGTCGCAAGATCCTCGGCATCCCGGACTTGCTGGTCAGCGGTACCTGCGTCCGGGTCCCGGTGTTCACCGGCCACTCGCTGTCGATCAATGCCGAGTTTACCCAACCACTTTCGCCTGAGCGTGCCCGCGAGATCCTTGCCGACGCACGAGGGGTGAAGCTGGTTGACGTTCCGACGCCGTTGGCCGCCGCAGGTGTGGACGAGTCCCTCGTCGGGCGGATCCGTCGCGACCCGGGTGTGCCCGACGGACGCGGGTTGGCGCTGTTCGTCTCGGGCGACAATCTGCGCAAAGGCGCTGCCTTGAACACTATTCAGATTGCCGAGCTCCTCGCCGCTGAACTGTGACGTGCGGGTGAGTGCTGCCCGCAAGATCG
>DASXJI010000076.1:0-2857 GCA_036497495.1 Mycobacterium sp. | reverse complement strand
CGGGTCGATGGGTCAGTGCCATTTCAACGCGCTGTGAAGCTGCCATTGCGGCACTGGCGGCGGCGGTTCGAGCCACAAAGTCCAATGGTTGTGGTTTGGCGCTCATGGCATGGTTTCTGATGCTGGCCGTCCGCGCCAGAGTGCTTCTAGGTTGGCAACGACGATATTCGGTTGGGGCAGGCCTGGGACGGTCAGCGGCGCGTTGCCTGGGCGTGTGATCAACTCCGAATTGAAGCAGACGCTCTGGGCGCAGACGCCTCGTAGGCTTGGCGCGCCTCGATGATCGTGTGACATGCCGTCTCCGGTCGTATCTCGTTGCGCCGCTGGGCCCTGCCGAACATTCACTGTGTCCTAGACGCAGAAGGTTGAGGTGGTCCAGGGGTTGCCCGTTGCGCTCGGACAGCGATCACTATCTGTGCGCATGGGGTGAGTTGTCTTCGTCCGGCTGCGTATTTCACCCGGGTGAGAGGCCCACATGGAACAGATCCCCGCTGAGAGGTTTAGAGCTGTGGCGCTTCAGGCTGGTTAAGTGAGCCGCCGCGGTGATTAAGGGACCCGTGCCCATTCCACGATGGCGCGGAGGCTGATCGTCTTGTCACGGTCACCGCATGTTCGAGACGGTGAATAGTCCGATCATGCCGAGGGCGTAAAGGATTAGGACGGCCAGCGAGTCGACCCCCAGCCGGGCGATGCGGCGGCGGGGCCGAAACAGCAGACCCGCTGCGTAGATCAGTGTCAACACGATTCCCAGCGCCGTGAGATAGATGTCGGTTCGCTGTGCGGCCGGCAATACGGCGTGCCCCGACAGCAGTGTTGCCGGCACAAAAAGCACTGGCAGGAAGGCGTTCCCGCCGAAGATGTCGGATACGGCGAGCTGGTAGTCGCCGTGACGCACCGACCGCAGGCCGGTCGACAGTTCGGGCAGCGAGGTGGCCGCGGCCAACACGGTTGCGCCGAACAGCACACCGGTCAAACCGATGTGATCGGCGATAGCCTCACCGCTGCGCTCCAGCACGACTCCGGCGATCAGCGTGACCGCAGCGGCGACGCCGAAGCTCACCGCGGCCCTGGCAGTACTGGTCCCCTCGGCGGTGGCCTGCTGGTCGGTCATCGCGGTGCGGTGTCCGCGGGGTTGCTGCTGGCTGTCGGGCGGCTGTCCCGAGTCGTGCCAGGGCAACGACCGTCCCGCCCGCTGCAACAACACCAGGCCCAGCACCCACACGATCAGGATCAGCACAGGGGCGGGTGTCAGTCGCGCTGTGATCAGCGTTGCGGGCAGCTGAGTGCCGCCGATCACAATGGCCAGCACTGCGACGACCAGCGCGGCCTCCAGCACCAACACCAGCGATGCCGCCCGATAGGTCAGCGGTTTGGATCCGCGCACGCCGAAGGCGTCGAGGGCGACCAGCACCACCGTCTGGATGGCGATGCCGCCGAGGATATTGCCCACGGCCACACCGATATTGCCCGACACAGCGGCTGCGGCGACGATGGCGATCTCGGGCAGGTTGGTAGCGATTGCCAACAGGATCAGGCCGCCTAAAGCCGAGCCGAGGCCCAGCCGCATCGTGAGCACATCCGTTTGATCCGATAGCTGAATGCCCGCCACCCAGATCGCGGCTCCCGCACCAACAAACATCACTAGCAGCAGCCAGACTGGTGATCCGCTCACGACGCAGGTTTCCGACGTCGGTTCGAAGGCGACTCTAGCTCTAGCCCGTCGCCGCACTCGTCGCGCGACACGTCGTCATCCCCGATCACCATCGGCCCTGCAGTCGTGACGCTTTGTTCTCCGGCGCACTCGTCAGTTCTCACTGTTGCCCGGGGTGTTTGGGCTTTCGCCTCTGATCGCGACGATGGACGCCGCGTCTGTTGCGACGACCTGGTTGGCCGTGTGCAGCACAGCGCGCACGTCGTGGGCCGGTATCACTGCGGCGCCGGAGGCGTCGGCGAAGACGTAGTCTCCGGGACAGACCGCCACTCCGCCGATTACCACCGGAAGGTTCGCCGCGTAGGGGGTGACGGTGTCACCGCCCCACCGCGTTGTTTCGCCACGGCAGTAGATGGCAAGGTCGTAGTGCTCGAGCTCGGCGAAGTCGCGCAGTCGCCCGTCGGCGAGAATGCCGGCGAGCCGATGGTTTTGGACACGCGACAGCTTTGTCCCGCCGCCTAGTGACGTATCGGTGTAGCCGTTGCTGGCCAAGACCAGCACGTGCCCGTCAGCGCCGCTTTCGATGGCCTGGTAGAACAACGTCTTGAAGTTGTAGCGCTCGGGCGGGAGGGCGGCACCGCACCTCGGGAAGTAGGAGATGGTCACCGCGGGGCCGAAGAGCCGGCGACCGGGGGTCGGACTCACCAGGTCGAGGAGATGACAGCGGTGTTGGTGCAGTCGGCCCATCGCGTCCACGATGTCGGCGGTGCGCACGCGACTGGCGAGCGCGTCGAGGGATTCCATCATCGGGCCGGGACAGGGATACGCCAATACTGCGCGCCGCGTAGGTCTAGCCACACATCGGTCGGCGTTCGCACCAGCCGGGCCACGACGTTGTCGCAGTCCGGGCAGCGCACGACGATGCCCGGGGCGCGGTGATAGACGTGAGTCTCGGCGAAGACCCCGACGCGACCACATCCCGCACAGGTCAGCGTCGCGGCGGTGACATCGAATCCCAGCACCTCCGCAAAGGCGCCCGCGGCGGCGTTACCGTCGACGTGCGTCGGTTCTGTCATCATTCCTTCTTCTTCCTCGATTAGCCGCTCGGCCCGAACCGCTCGGTCCGGATGGCCGATGGACGATGTCCCTGCCCGATGAGCTTTGTCGTCACCGATTCCACGAATCCCGTTGGGCCGCAGACGTAGA
>DASXJI010000075.1:0-4333 GCA_036497495.1 Mycobacterium sp. | reverse complement strand
CAGATCGCCCCGCTGAATGCGTCGCGCCAGGCGCTCCCACGCCGCACCATCACGAACGGCGGTCACCGTGACGACGGTGTAGGCGGGGCCCGTGCCGTGGGCGTGGTTGGCGTACCAGAGCAACCGGGCTTCGGCACCGGCGCCGAGCGTGGTCATCCAGCCGTCGCGGAATGCGGCCTCGAATTCATCCTCGGCGCGTCCCCGCACCACATGTACCTCGTGCATGAAGAGCATGCCGCGAGACCTCCTGTGCCAGCGCTGCATCGCGCTTCCGCTCAGACGGACGGTAGCCCCCGGCGTCACGTCCTGTCCACGGGCCGGAACCTGGACAGTGACGCCGAACATCTGGTTTGCTCGCTTCATGGCCCTGCCTGATTGCCAGACTCCTCCCCGGCCGTTCCGGCCGCATCGTCGCCATGGCTAGGCTTGATGTGCCCGACGGCCCCGGTGGCGAGGCCGCAATGATTTGGACGCTGCGACCTCAACTCGGTGACATGGTCGAGCGAATGATCCGCGGCGCGTACCAGCAGAGCATTCTCCCCCCGGACGAGCGCGAACTGGCCAGGATGCGGATTGCGCAGATCAACGACTGCGTCGCGTGCTCGGACTTCCGCGCGGATTCGGTGCTCGAGGCCGGCGTCGCACCTGAGCTGTACGAGAATGTCGCGGCTTATGCGACCTATCCCCGCTACACGCCGCGGCAACGTCTTGCCATCGAATACGCCGAACGATTCGCGAACGACCACGCATCGATCGACGACGCGTTCTTCGGACGGCTGCGTGACGTCTTCACCGATGAGGAAATCCTCGATCTCACACTTTGTGTCGCGGTGTTCCTTGGCCTCGGACGCTCGTTGAGCGTGCTCGGCGTCGATCAGTCCTGCGCGATCGACCTCTGAGCACCCCGGGAGAGACAGCATGGATATCGCCACCGTCGACGAGTTGCTGAGCACTACCCGGTCGGTACGCAAACGTCTCGACCTGACCCGGCCGGTCGGTCGCGACGTGATCCTCGAGTGCATACAACTGGCGATGCAAGCGCCGACGGCAAGCAACACGCAGGACTGGCGGTGGCTGGTGATCACCGACCCCGACAAACGCGCCGCCATCGCGGAGATCTACAGCAGCATCGGCGCTGAGTATCTTGCACTCGCCGCCAAGGACACGTCCGATCCGCAAACCCAGCGCGTGTACGCCAGCGCGTTCAGCCTCACCGACACACTGGCCCAAGTTCCCGTGCATGTCATTCCCTGCCTGGAGAACCGCATTGATAACTCCAGCGTGTTGACCGCCGCGTCGGCTTGGGCGTCGATCATCCCGGCCGGCTGGAGCTTTTTGCTCGCGCTTCGGTCTCGTGGCCTCGGATCGGTCTGGACGACAATGCATTTGGCCAAGGAGCAAGAGGTAGCCGAATTGCTGGGTATCCCGGCCACGGTCACACAGGCTGCGCTTTTCCCGGTGGCCTACACGATTGGCACGGACTTCCGGCCGGCCTCGCGACCGCCCGCGGAGACCGTGACTTATTGGGATAGCTGGGGACAGCCTGATGGAGAAAACTGATGCAATCCTGCACCGTTCGATTCCATGTCGACGCACCCCCGAGGAAGGTGTGGCGGGTGCTGCACCCGCCGGTACCGCCGAACGCGCCCAGACCGCGGTTGGTTGAGTGGCCGACCGGCAGCATGGAGATCCTCAACGAAGGCGACGAAGCCGGCGAGGGTCTCGTCCGCACCTGCGTCTTCCCCGTGCCTAAGTACTTGTTGTCGGGTGGCAAAGGCCGCTCGTGGGAGACGGTCACCGAGGCGACTATCAACAAGCTGTCCCGCTATGTTGCGATCGGGAAGCCGCTGTGGTCGCGCGCCGAGGGCTACCACGAACTCGAGGAACAGACCGACGGCAGCACCGTGCTCACCTTCCATGAGACGTATCACGCGTTCAACCCGTTGTTGCGTCTGCTGCTCGAACGACCCGTCCACGCAAGGATTTCTCGCGACAACATCGACATTTACGAGCACGCGCTCAGCTATGTCGGATCGGTCAAGCGGCTGGCCTAGCCGTCTCCCCCGCGGCGCATCATGGAACGTACTGGCCAGTAGCTGAAAACCGTTTCTTAGCAAAGTATTAAACGCTGGAACAGCTGACCTTAGAGTAGGCAATTAGCGTCTCAAACAGGTTCGGGTCATCGTTGATCCCGATATTGCAGTAACAGTGTTTGGGGATGGGGACCGCTCTAATGAAGGACTCAATCAGCAACGCAGCATCGCTGGCGCCCCGGCACGCCCATCTCCCCGTCGACTGCAACGGCGCCGCAGTGCGCGCGCAATGCCGACACCTGGCCACCGTCGTGACGATCAACGGCGCGATCGACGCGAGCAACGTGGACCAGGTCATCGAATACGCCCAGCGCTTCAACCTGCCGGAAAAGCCTTTCGTCCTCGACCTGTCCGGCCTGGACTCGTTCGCCGCGCAGGCTGTGCGACTTCTCAACCGAATGGACGAAACCTGCAGTGCCGCCGGGCTGGAATGGGCGCTGATCCCCAGCCAAGCAGTCAGCCTGACGTTGCTGCTCACCGGCGAGGACACCAGCTTCCCCACCGCTGCCACCGTGCACGAGGCGCTGCATTACTTCGCCGACGCCAACACCGCGCGTCGTCGGCTATTGCTACCGCTGCTCACAAAAACCGCGTAGCCCGGCAAATGGGCTGGGGCGTGCATCCCGCGAAGTCCGTATGCTGCTATCTGTGACGTCCAAGTCAGCTGCTGTGGCGCTGATCGCGCTGGGCTGGAGTGTGTCCGCAGGCCTCGCTGGCGCTGACCCCCCTGCTCCGGTGCCCGCTCCTCCTCCGGCTCCTGCGTCACCGCCTCCGGCGGCGCCGGCCGGCGGCCCCAAGACGACGATCGACCACGATGGTGTCTACAACGTGGGAACCGACATCGTGCCCGGCGTCTACACCTCGGCCGGACCGGTCGGCAGCGGCGTTTGCTACTGGAAGCGGCTCGGCGATGACGCCAAGCAACCGCTCGACAACGCCATGAGTAAAAAGCCGCAGATTGTGAAGATCGACCCCACCGACAAAACGTTCAAGACGGACGGCTGCCAGGCCTGGCAGAAGAACGACGCTGCGGTCCCCGACCCCGGCAAGTCACCGGGCGAGGCCGGACTATCGCTGGGTATCCTCAACACGCTGATCGGCGGCGGCGGCGGCGCACCAGCACCTCGAGACGCACCGCCGGCACCGGCGCCGGCGCCGCCCAAGCCGTGACCTTCTAATCGCCAGGGGTATGGAGACCGTCGAATACGCCGCCGGTCGGATGGCAGACGTCTTCGGTGAGCCCTCCCAGCCCACGGTTCTGCTGTGGCACGGCCAGCAGCCTGACGCGCGCTCATCGGTACGACCACTTGCTGAACTTGTTGCCGGTCATGGTTTGGGTGTGATCGCGCCCGACTGGAATTCCTCCGCCCACGACGGTGGCCGGACCGACCTGCTGGACTCGCTGCACTTCGCGCGCGAGCGGGCCGACCAGCCCGACCGTCTGGTACTCGCCGGCTGGTCGATGGGAGGCCTCGCCGCGGCGGGACTGACCGTGCAGGCGCAGCGGTTAGGTGTGGCGTTCGCGCATACCGTCTGCCTCGCCGGCGCGTTCATGGTGCCCGACCCGATCTTCAACGAGCTGCCGGCAACCCGGATGAACGATGGCGCGCCGCGCTCCCCGTTCACCCTCTTGCACGGCGTCGCCGATCGCGTCATCCCGCTTTCGGTCGCCGACGATTTCGCCGCGGCGCTACGGCAGCACGATTGGCCGGTGCAGGTTGTCGAGCTGCCGGCCGACCACGGCTCGATCGCCGGCGCGGTCTACGACGCGTCCGCCGGGTGCTATCGCGCGGCGATCGACGCCAAGACGCTAGCCGTCGCCGCTGACGTTGCTGCCCGTATCGCTGCCGCCGGGCGACCGATCCGGTGAGTGAGCGAGCCAGTCGTGCAGCTTCGTGTACACCAGCGGGTGATTGAGCAAGTCGAAGTGATTCAACCCGGTCAGCGTCAGTCCAAGCTCCGCCTCGAACGGAATGCGTCGTGACTTACCAAGGCCAGCAGCGCTTTTCGGTCGGACGAGATGATCGCCGGCAATCAATCCAAGCACCGTCGGCGTGACCGTGGATGACACGAAGTGGTACCGGGCATGCGGCAGGAAAGGTGTCTCACGGCAACGATCGCGCAGAAACTCATCCGGATCGGCGTCGGTCCAATCCTCGTCCAGACACGCGCCGAACCGCAGGTCTTTCACGCCGTCGCTGCGAGCGTTCAAAAAGGTTGCGATAGCGCGGGTTTCGGGC
>DASXJI010000074.1:0-5152 GCA_036497495.1 Mycobacterium sp. | reverse complement strand
CTTTTGGTTTCGTTGCTTCTACGCCCGGATCAGCGCAGCATTCGCTGGCTTTGCAACGTGAGCCAGTGACAGGAAATTCCTAAGACGGGGCACGCGAGAAACCAGCGCGATGACGCACCGTTGCTCCACGATACCCGCTGATTCGTGCTGGCCAAAATCGCTGTCAGAGAATTTGGGACCGCCCCCGTCGCCCCCACACGGCAGCCCTGACAAGCGCATACTTAACGCTGATGACTAACCCTGCGAGTGCCGATACCGCATCCCGCAAACCGGTGATGCTGACCGTCGACGACGATCCCGGGGTGTCGCGGGCCGTTGCCAGGGATCTGCGGCGCAAATACGGCGATGCCCACCGGGTTGTGCGGGCCGAATCAGGTCCCGACGCGCTGGACACCCTCAAGCAGCTCAAGTTGCGGGGTGAGACGGTTGCCATGCTCGTCGCCGATTACCGGATGCCCCAGATGACCGGTATCGACTTCCTCGAGGCGGCGATGGATCTCTATCCGGCGGCCAAGCGGGTGCTGCTGACCGCGTACGCCGACACCCACGCCGCCATCGATGCCATCAACGTCGTCGACCTGGACCATTACCTGCTCAAGCCGTGGGACCCGCCCGAGGAGAAGCTGTTCCCCGTCATCGACGAGCTGCTGGAGGCCTGGAAGCGGGCGCCCCAACGCCCCATCCCGCACACCAAGGTGATCGGTCACCGCTGGTCGGCACGATCCTGGGAGGTCCGCGACTTCCTGGCCCGCAACGGGCTGCACTACAACTGGTTCGCCTCCGACGAGCCCGTCGGCGAGCAACTGCTTCAAGCCGCCGGCGAGGACGGCAAGCGGCTCCCGGTCGTCGTCACCGAACACGGCGACCCGCTCGTCGAACCCAGCAACGCCCAACTGGCCGACACATTGGGCCTGACCACCACGCCGTCACAAGACTTCTACGACCTGATCGTGGTCGGGGGTGGGCCCGCGGGCCTGGCCGCCGCCGTCTACGGCGCTTCCGAGGGCCTGCGCACGGTGCTGATCGAGACGACTGCGACCGGCGGCCAGGCCGGCCAGAGCTCGAGGATCGAAAACTATCTCGGCTTTCCCGACGGGGTGTCCGGCGGCCAACTGGCGGATCGCGCACGCAGACAGGCAGAGAAGTTCGGCGCTGAACTCATCACCGCCCGCACGGCCACCGCCCTGGAGATCAGCGGACCAAAACGCACGATCCGGTTCGCCGACGGCGGCGCCATCGACGCGCACGCGATCATCGTCGCCACCGGCGTCGCCTACAACGAGCTGACGGCGGACGGTTGCGAAACGCTGAAAGGTCGCGGCGTGCACTACGGGGCCGCAGTGTCCATCGCCTCGGAATGTGAGGGCGAAGAGGTCTACGTGATCGGCGGGGCGAACTCCGCCGGCCAGGCCGCGATGTACCTGTCCCGCGAGGCCAAATCCGTCACGATATTGGTGCGCGCGCCGTCGCTGGAGGCGTCGATGTCGCACTACCTGATCGAGCAGATCGAGCGGCGACCCAACATCACTGTCCGTACCTGTACCGAAGTGCAGTGCGCCATCGGAAGCGACTACCTCGAACGACTGACTCTTATCGACAATCGGACCGGGCAAACCGAGGACGTCGGCTGCGCCCGGATGTTCATCTTCATCGGCGCCGCACCGCGCACCGAGTGGCTCAAGGACACGCTCGCCCGCGACGACCACGGCTTCATCCTCACCGGTCCGGATCTGCGCAACGTGTGCGGCTGGACGCTCGACCGGCCACCGCACCACCTGGAGACCAGCGTGCCGGGCGTGTTCGTCGCCGGCGATGTGCGCTCCCAATCCGCCAAACGGGTCGCGGCCGCGGTGGGGGAAGGATCGATGGCAGTGATGTTGGTTCACCGTTACCTGGCGGAGTCATGACTGCCCAACTCCCCTGCGACGCAGACGAATTGCGCACCCTGTTCCTGTTCGAGTCGCTCTCCGATGAGCAGCTCGAGACCCTGTGCGTCAACGGCCGTATCCAGGAATTCCAGCCGGGACCGATCATCGTCGAAGGTGATCCGGCGACCTGTTTCTACGTTCTGATCGAGGGCGAGCTGGCGATGTCGAAGCTCTCCGGCGGGCAGGCCATCGAAACGAACCGGACATCACAGCGCGGCGTCTATTGCGGCGCCTGGCGGGCGTTCACCGGCGGAAACCAAAAGCTCTACGACGCGTCGGTGCACGTCACCAAGTCGTCGCGGTTCTTCGTCATGGACGCGCCGGTGTTCGCCCAGTTCATGCGGGATCAGTTCCCGATGGCCGTTCACCTGCTCGACGGCATTGCGGTGGGCACCGATCGGACCCGCCGGATCATCGACAACCGGGAGAAGCTGCTCGCGCTGGGCCGGTTGTCGGCGGGGCTGACCCATCAGCTGAACAATCCGGCCGCGGCCATCGCACGGGCCGCCGACGAGCTGCGCGGCCGGATCTCCCGCATGCGCGGGAAACTGGTGATGCTCGCCGACGGCACCGTCAGCGCTGAGACGCTGAACGCATTGGTGCGGCTACAGGAGGCGGTCGCCGAGCAGGTCGCCAAATCGGCGTCGCAACACCTGACCGCGATCGAATCCACCGATCGCGAGGACACCGTCGGCGAGTGGCTCGAGGACCACGGCATCGACGGCGGATGGGACATCGCACCGACGCTCGTCGAAGGCGGCGTCGACACCGACTGGCTGGAGCGGATTGCCGCAACCGCTGAGGAATTGGATGCTTCGGCCTCGGTGGAGGAGGCGGTCCGCTGGATCAGCTACACCATCGAAAGCGAACTTCTGATGAACCAGATTTCGGAAGCGAGCAAACGGATTTCGGCACTGGTTGCCGATGCCAAGCAATATTCCCGGATGGACCGGGCTCTGTTCGACGTGGCCAACGTGCACGAACTGCTGCGCAGCACGCTGGTGATGTTCGCCGACCGATTCGCCAAAGACGGCAGTAAGAACGGCAGCGCGATCACAGTGGTCAAGGAATTCGACCAATCGCTGCCCGAAATCCCTTGCTTTCCAGGCGATCTCAACCAAGTCTGGACCAACATCATCGACAACGCACTCGCGGCGATGCGCGACAAGGGCGGCACACTTACCGTCCGCACCGGCAGGGAAGGCGAGAAGCTGGCCCGCATCGAGATCTGCGACACCGGGCCCGGTATCCCCGATGAGGCGCGCGAGCACATCTTCGAGCCGTTCTTCACCACCAAACCGGTCGGCGAAGGCACCGGCCTCGGGCTGGATTTGGCGTGGAACATCGTCGTGAAGAAACATCGCGGGGATTTGCGCGTGGAGTCCGTGCCTGGCGATACCCGCTTCATCGTGTTGCTGCCCCTGGAAAAACCGCGCGTCGAGGATTTGGCGGATCCCGATCTGGATGCAGAACTGACGGAATAGACCGCATCACGGCACAGGTTGGAGACACCATGACCGATACTGCTGCGAGCAAGCCCGATCTTGGCCGGTTCGGATCGTTCGGACGCGGCGTCACACCTGCACAGGCCAAAGACATCGAAGCCCTGGGTTACGGATCCGTCTGGGTGGGTGGTTCACCGCCGGCCGAACTCGAGTGGGTGGAGCCGATTCTCGAAGCGACGACGACGCTGCAGGTAGCTACCGGGATCGTCAACATCTGGTCGGCGGCGGCCAAACCGGTGGCCGAGTCGTTCCATCGCATCGACCGCGCCTACCCGGGGCGTTTTCTGTTGGGGATCGGCGTCGGACACCCCGAGGCGATCACCGAGTACCGCAAGCCGTACGACGCACTGGTGCAGTACCTCGACCAGCTCGACGAGTACGGGGTCCCTGCCGATCGCCGGGTGGTGGCGGCTCTGGGCCCGCGGGTGCTCAAGCTTTCGGCCGAGCGCAGCGCCGGTGCGCACCCATACCTGACCACGCCGGAGCACACCGCGCATGCCCGCGAGCTGATCGGCCCGTCGGCGTTCCTGGCACCCGAACACAAGGCGGTGCTGACCACGGATCCGGAGAAGGCTCGCGCGGTTGGCCGCCGGGCGCTCGACATTTATTTCAACCTGGCTAATTATCGAAACAGCTGGCAGCGGTTGGGGTTCTCCGAGGACGAAGTCAACCGGCCGGGCAGCGACCGCCTGCTCGACGCGGTGGTGGCGTACGGCACGCCGGAGGCGATCGCGGCGCGGATGAAGGAACACCTCGACGCCGGTGCCGACCACGTGCCTGTGCAGATCCTGACCAAAGATGAAAACCTGGTGTCGGCTCTGGCCGAACTGGCCGGGCCGCTTGGACTGAATCCGGCGTGACTGACCAGAGGGGGAGCTAGATGACTGAGGCCGCTTCGCTGAAACTCGACCTGGGTCGATACGGCGTCTGGCTTCCCAGTCGATCGGTCAGCCCGAACCTCGCCCGGCAGATCGAGGCGCTGGGTTACGGGGCTGCCTGGATCGGCGGATCGCCCGATGCCGACCTGGCGTGGGTGGAGCCGGCACTGGCCGAGACGACGTCGCTGCAACTGGCGACGGGGATCATCAACATCTGGGCATCGCCGGCCGGCGCCGTGGCCAAGTCCTATCACCGGATCGAGAACGACTACCCGGGCCGGTTTTTGCTCGGTATCGGCGTGGGCCACCCCGAACACACCGGCGACTACAAGAAGCCCTACGACGCACTCGTCGAGTATCTCGACGAACTCGACAGCGCATCGGTGCCGACCAGCAGGCGGGTACTCGCTGCCCTGGGCCCCAAAGTGCTCGCTCTCGCCGCGGAACGCAGCGCCGGCGCCCACCCGTACCTGACGACGCCGGAGCACACCGCCCACGCGCGCGAGCTGATCGGCAACACGGTCTTCCTGGCCCCCGAACACAAGGTGGTGCTGACGGCCAATGCCAACGAGGCGCGTGAAATCGGCCGGAAAACCGTCGACTTCTACCTCGGCCTGAGTAACTACGTGAACAACTGGCGACGGCTCGGGTTCACCGATGCCGATGTCCGTAAACCCGGCAGCGACAAGCTGATTGACGCTGTCGTCGCCCACGGCACGTCCGAGCAGATCGCCGCACGCCTCAACGAGCATCTAGAGGCCGGCGCCGATCACGTGGCGATCCAGGTGCTGGGCGGGCCCGACGGCAAGCTGGTGGGCGCACTGGAAGAGCTGGCCGGGGC
>DASXJI010000073.1:0-3879 GCA_036497495.1 Mycobacterium sp. | reverse complement strand
GGGTCGGCCAGCGGAGAGATGGTGGGTGACTCCAACCCTGGTGTTATCGCCGTGGCTTCGTCGAGAGCCGAACGCGGGCAGTCGTAGTCGAGCATCAGGTACTGCTGGCCGAACACCACGCCCTGCACCCGGGCCACCAGTTGATCGCGGGCAGCGACGTCCGGCCGGTGGGCAGCATCCGGGTCGACCTGTTCGATCAGCACCGCCTCTGAATCGCACAGCGTTTCGCCGAAGGCCACCAGGTTGTGCAAGTTCAGGGTGCGCCCCGAACCCACCACGTCGGCGATGGCGTCGGCAACACCGAGTTGTATCGAGATCTCGACCGCACCGTCGAGGCGGATCACGGTCGCCTCAATGCCGCGGGCCGCCAAGTCTTCTCGCACCAGGTTGGGATATGCGGTGGCGATGCGGCGGCCGGCCAGGTCCTCGACTTTCCATTCCCTTCCGGCCGGGGCCGCGTAGCGGAAACTGGACGATCCGAAGCCCAGTGCAAGTCGTTCGTGTACAGGCGCACGGGACTCACGCGCCAAATCCCTTCCGGTGATGCCGAAGTCGAGCTGACCCGAGCCGACGTAGATCGCAATGTCCTTGGGGCGCAGAAAAAAGAACTCGACGTGGTTCTGCGGGTCGATGACGGTCAGGTCCTTGGGATCGGTCCGGCGCCGATAGCCGGCCTCGGACAGAATGTCGACGGCCGATTCGCTCAGCGCCCCTTTGTTGGGGACCGCAACGCGCAGCCTCGTGGACCCGTTGCGTTGCTGCGGCGTCATCAGAGTTTCCGGTACACGTCGTCGAGTGTGAGGCCGCGAGCGATCATCAGCACCTGAGCCCAGTACAGCAACTGGCTGATTTCCTCGGCCAGCGCCTCGTCGGATTCGTGTTCGGCGGCCAGCCACACTTCGCCGGCCTCTTCGAGGATCTTCTTACCCAGCGTATGCACACCGCTGTCCAGCGCGGCGACGGTGCCGCTGCCGGGCGGACGAGTGCGGGCGCGTTCGCCGAGTTCGGCAAACAGATCCTCGAAGGTCTTCACGGCCAGCGATTGTTTCATGGGTGGCTAAGCAAAGTCACGGCGGTTTCAGGTCGCGGCGGGCGGCGCGGCAGTCGGAGACACCTCGTCGGGCATGTCCTCCAGCGACACCCCGTTGGTTTCGCGGACCCATCGCCAGACGAAAACAAGCGACAGCACGGCGCACAGCGTGTAGAAGCCGTAGGCCACACCAAGCATGTGGCGCAGCGCCGGGAACGTCACCGCGATAGTCCAGTTGGCCATCCACTGCACGCCTGAGGCCAGGCCCAGCGCCGCCGACCGGATGCGGTTGGGGAACATCTCGCCCAGCAGCACCCACAGCACCGGCCCCCAGGACACCGCGAACGCGACCACGAACAAGTCGGCGGCCACCAGCGCGATCACCCCGGCGGCTCCGTCGAGTTGTGGCTGACCGTTGACGGTGGACGCTCCGGCGAACACCAGAGTCATCGTCGCCAGCATCACTGACATGCCGGCCGACCCGGCCAGTAGCAGCGGCCTGCGACCGAGCCGGTCAATCAGCGCGATCGCCACCAAGGTGATCAGCACGTTGACACCGGTGGTCACCAGAGAAATGGTGAACGACGACTTCTCGCCGAAGCCCACTGCCTCCCAAAGCAAATCGGAGTACGAGAAGATCACGTTGATACCGACGAACTGTTGAAAGACGGCCAGCCCCAACCCGACCCAGACGATTCCGTACAGCCCGCCGGTCGGCTTACGCAGATCGCGCCACGACTGTGGCTTCTCCTGCTCCAAGGAGCTCGCGATACGAGTGATCGTCACCTCCACGTCGCGCGGGCCCAGCAGTTGCCCCAGCACTTGGCGGGCTTGTGAAATCTCTTGTCTGCCAACCAGGTAACGCGGGGACTCGTAGATCGTGAATAGCAGTGCAAAGTAGAGCAGCGCCAGAATCAACTCGCCGAGAAAAGTCCAGCGCCAGGCGGCCAGGCCCAGCCAGAGCGGCTTGCTGGCACCGCCCGCGATGTGGAACGGCACCCAGGTCAACGCCATCGCTCCGAAAAGCCCGATGACGATGGCAAGTTGCTGCAGTGAGCCAAGCCGGCCACGGAAGCGCGGGGGTGAGATTTCGGCGATGTAGGCCGGAGCCGCAACCGATGAGAAGCCGATCCCGATACCGCCGATGAAGTGGAAGACGATGAACATCCAAATGCTGGTTGCCAAACCAGCGCCGAGACCGCACACGAAGAACGATGCCGCCGAGAGCTTCATGATCGAGAGGCGGCCCAACCGGTCGCCGATCCGGCCGGCCCACACCGCCCCGACCGCCGCACCCAGCACCACAGACGCCGCGGCGAAACCCAGCAGAGCGTTGCCAATGTGAAAATCGGCCTGCAGCGCCTTGACTGCGCGGTTGGTGGTCGAGATGTCGTAGCCGAACAGGAACCCACCGATCGCGGCCACCGTCGCGTAACGAACGGCGGACCGGAATGCGGCCCGCGCGGCGCGCGGGTCGACGGGCAGATCTTCGTGCGGAGCCGTCGGCCCACTCCGGAAGACGCCGTCACCACTCATGAGTGTGTTCCTCCATCCGCAAGCAGTCCCGGCGACCTCAGAGCGCGGCCCCCAGTACACCACTACGGCCGAAGGGTCCAGTGCACAAGGTCAATTCGCGATAGTGAGAACGACTGGACAGGCCCGCAGCCTTCTCAGTCCTCGGGGTTGTAGCCGAGGTTGGGGGCGAGCCAGCGCTCGGCCTCCTGCAGGGTCCAGCCCTTGCGCTTCGCGTAGTCGGCGACTTGGTCTTGGGCCATCCGGCCGACCACGAAGTACTGCGACTGCGGATGCGAGAAGTACCAGCCGCTGACGGCAGCACCGGGCCACATCGCCATCGACTCGGTCAGCTCGATGCCGGTCCGCTCCCGGACGTCCATCAACTCCCAGAGCGTCGCCTTCTCGGTGTGCTCCGGGCAGGCCGGGTAGCCGGGGGCGGGGCGGATTCCCACGTACTTCTCACCGATGAGTGCCTCGTTGTCCAGCTGCTCGTCAGGCTGGAATCCCCAGAACTCCTTGCGGACCCGTTGGTGCATCCGTTCGGCGAACGCCTCGGCCAGCCGGTCGGCGATCGACTCCAGCAGGATCCCGTTGTAGTCGTCGTTGGCTGCCTTGAACTCCGCAATCTTGTCCTGGCTGCCGAGCCCCGTGGTGACGGCGAAGCCGCCGACGTAGTCAGCCAGACCGGTGTCCTTGGGCGCGATGTAGTCGCTCAGCGACCGGTTCGGGATGCCGGCCCGATGCTCGCCCTGCTGGCGCAGGTTGTGCAACGTGGTCAGCACCTCGGTACGGGTCTCGTCGGTGTAGACCTCGATGTCTTCAATACCTGAGCCGACCGCGTTCGCCGGGAAGAACCCGATCACCCCGTTGGCAGTCAGCCACTTCTCCTTGATCAGGGTGTCGAGCATCTCCTGGGCGTCGTCGTACAGCTTGCGGGCAGTCTCGCCCGAGACCGGGTTGTTGAGGATGTCGGGGAATCTGCCCTTCATCTCCCACGCGTTGAAGAACGGCTGCCAGTCGATGTACTCGCGCAGCTCGGCGAGGTCGTAGTCATGAAAATCCCGTACTCCCGCACCTTGCGCGGGCAGCGGCGGCGTGTAGCCGTCCCACTCGATCGGCGTCCGGTTCGCACGGGCCTTCTCGAGCGTCAGCATCGGCCGCTCGTTCTTCTGCGCGTGCCGTTCGCGAAGAGATGCGTAATCCTTCTCGGTGGCCTCCAACAGGGCTGGACGTTGCTTGTCGTCGAGGAGCGCTGCAGCGACCGGCACCGAGCGGGACGCGTCCTTGACCCAGACCACCGGACCGCTACGACGCGGCGCCACCTTCACGGCCGT